>CAZCVU010000325.1:0-3684 GCA_964501745.1 uncultured Flavobacteriales bacterium
CTCGGCACCGTCGCCATCCGCAACGATCGTGGTTTCACGCCGGCCTATCATTTACTCGCCGACGGTACGTCTGCTGGTTATTTCTGGACTTCAGTTCTCGATGCGATGGCCGAATTCGGCGGTCGCCCAATTGGGCTCGAGTCGCTGCTCGCCCTCAACTGACGCTACAGCAGGCCTCGAGCTGGGCACCGCCGCAGCGCACCAGACAAGCATATATCGTATGAGGTGCCGGCCGCTGAGCGACCGAGGCTCAGGTCGTAACCCAAGTACCTTCAGCTTTTTGGCAAACCGTCCGCCGCGTTTCGTACTCTTCGCCCTCGACACTGAGAACCGCCGTGACTTCACGGCACGGCTGTCCGTCTTGAGAGAGAAAGGCCCGCGTCGGCGTAAAGCTGCCCGAATTGCCGGTTTCGGGATTGGACCATTCGCTGGTCTCGCCGATTGGCAATGTGGCGAGGCTTTCATACCCCGCTTTGTTCATCTGAGCCCTGTCATCCGGCAGCAACTTCTGCGCGGCATAATAAGCACCGGCGGCGCCACCGGCGCCTAATATTGCAGCACTGAACCACCGGCCAGTTCCCGAGCCAATCAACTCGTAGCCGATAAATCCACCCGCGATGGCGCCAAGAATCGTACTTACCGCGACTACGTTGTCGCGATCCGAAGAATTCGTGCAGCCGACGAGTGCCAGCAGCATTAGTCCAACAGCCATTTTTTTCATGCCGTTCTCCAACCCTTTATATGCTCGCGGGCGCCATTCTGGCATTCCCGGCAATGAGCCCCTGTAGCAACTACGATAGTATACCACAATTCACGCACCAACTGAACGTGCGAGCATAATCTAAGGAGATAGCTTGCAATTCTTGCCATCGGTGCGCTGCAAACAACGTGCCGGTAAGAGGTCCGCACCAGAGCTGATTCGAGGCTCACTCCTCGCAGGCGACAGCCGCCAGAAGCAATTGGATACCGCAACAGGCAGCAACACCGTAATTGGCCGTCGCCATCGCTAGGTGGTATATCTCAGCTGAACTTTCACGAGGTTTGGCTGCTTGGCGGACGGCTCCGAAAAGGGAATCCAGTTCGACGAATCGACACGTGCCCTGGTCGGACGCATATGGCGCGATTATATGCGCGACCATTTAGGCAAGATCGCCGCTGGGATTTGTTGCATGATCATCGTTGCCGTCAGCGTTGGCGTGCAGGCGCGTTTGGTCGAACCAGCGCTCGACAAGGTTCTAGTCGAAGGCAACAGAACTCTGGTCTGGGTGTTGCCGCTTGCCTTTCTCGGCGTCGCTATCGTCAAGGGCTTCGCGAGCTACGGGCAAAGCGTGCTCATGCAGATGGTTGGCCTGCGGGTGATCACGACCATGCAGAGCCAGATGTTCCAGCGGCTGGTTGAAGCGGATCTCGCCTTCATGCAAGGCGACGCGACGGGAAGGCTGCTTTCGCGGTTTACCGCGGATGTGAACTTCCTGCGCGACGCCATCGTCAAGTCGATAACGGGAATGGCGCGCGATGCCCTGATCGTCGTGGTCCTAGTTGGTGTCATGTTCTACACCGATTGGCAGCTCGCCGCCGTCGCCTTCATCGTGTTCCCGATCAGCGTTGTGCCGATCGTCAAGATTGGCCGCAGATTGCGGCGTGTCTCCGCCATTACTCAGTTTGAAATCGGGTCGCTCACAGCCATGCTAGACGATGTCTTCAAAGGTGCGCGGCAGGTCAAGGCATATGGTATGGAAGCCTATGAGCAAAGGCGTGCCGATAATTTGTTTGAGAACCTCTTCCGGCTCTTTCTCAAGGCTGTAAAGACCCGCTCGCGCAACTATCCGATCATGGAGATTCTTGGGGGCCTCGCGGTCGCGGCGATTATCGCCTATGGCGGCTACCAGGTGTTGACGGGCGAAACTACGGTCGGCCGCTTCATGGCCTTCTTCGCCGCGATGATCATGGCCTACCAGCCGATGCGCAGCCTCGCCAACCTCAACGCAAGTCTGCAAGAGGGTCTGGCCGCGGCCCAACGCATCCTCACGATGATCGACTATCGGCCAACGATTATCGACCACAGTGACGCAAAGCCGATGAACGTCGGCGGCGGCACCGTCACGCTACGCGACGTCACCTTCGCCTATGACTCCGTGAAGCTGGCGCTCGTAGAGATCTCGATCAACGTCCCTGCCGGCTCGACTGTTGCGCTGGTTGGCCCGTCAGGCGCAGGCAAGTCGACGATACTCAACTTGATCCCGAGATTCTATGACGTGGACCAGGGAACTGTGACCATCGATGGTCAAGACGTGCGTGAAGTCACGCTGGAGTCGCTTAGGTCCGCGATCGGGTTGGTGAGCCAGGAGACAGGGCTCTTCAACGACACCGTGCGCACGAACATCGAATATGGCCGGCACAACGCCAATGACGAAGAAATCATCGCCGCCGCCAAAGCTGCCGCGGCACACGACTTCATCATTGCGCTGCCAAATGGCTATGACACAGTGGTAGGCGAGCGTGGCATGAAACTCTCCGGCGGCCAGCGCCAGCGACTTTCGATAGCCCGGGCGATGCTCAAGAATGCGCCTGTCCTGCTGTTGGATGAAGCGACATCGGCTCTCGATAGCGAATCAGAGCGAGCCGTGCAAACCGCACTTCGGCAGCTGATGCGCGACCGAACAACGCTGGTTATCGCCCACCGCCTGTCGACCGTCGTGGACGCGGATATGATCTATTTCCTGGACGCTGGCCGGGTTGTCGAGAGCGGGACGCACGACGAGCTGATGGCACGCGATGGCGCCTATGCGCGACTTTGTCACCTGCAGTTCCGCGACGGCGAGGATGACGCCCAA
This sequence comes from uncultured Flavobacteriales bacterium, assembly GCA_964501745.1. GTDB lineage: Bacteria > Pseudomonadota > Alphaproteobacteria > UBA8366 > CAVOAK01 > CAVOAK01. The sequence continues at coordinate 2,835 of CAZCVU010000325.1, forward strand.
ACTGCACGGCCCGCGACCTTGGCAGCAGAGGTCTGAGGTCGTTGCAGCTGTCCAAGTACATCTTGCGCAAACCGCCGATGCGCGCGGTCTTGTGTTATCTCGCAGCACTTTATATCCGTTTTGTCCATCTGAGCGGAAACTGGCGGATCGAGGGCGAAGCAGTCGCCAACCAGTATCGCGAGGAAAACCAGCCGTTCGTCCTTGCCTTCTGGCATGGACGCTTGCTGATGATGAGTTGTGCTTGGCGCCACAAATCAGATGTCAACATGTTGATATCAAGCCATCCCGATGGGCAGTTTGTGGCGCGCACGATGAGCCATTTCGGCGTTCCCAGCATCGTCGGATCGACGACGCGTGGCGGCTGGAGTGCAATGCGCAAGATTGTCAGAACTTTACGTCATGGCGGCATTGTCGGGATCACTCCGGACGGACCGCAGGGTCCGCGGATGCGGGTCAGCGATGGCGTGATTACGATTGCCCGAATGGCCGATGTACCGATCCTGCCGCTGGCCTATGCCGCATCGAGGCGCAAGGTATTTTCGACGTGGGACCGTTTCGTGCTGCCGCTGCCCTTTGCACAGGGCGTATTTCTTTGGGGAGACCCCATCCTCGTGCCTGAAGATGCGGATGAGGCGACAAGGGAGGCGAAGCGGCTAGAGCTGGAGATCGCTCTCCTCTCCCTCACCGAGCGCGCTGATCGGTTGGTGGGGCAATCGACGATTGAACCAGCGCCACTCGAGGATCCCAGTGTCCGGCCCGATGGTACAAGTGACACGTCCGGCACGGCGGCATCGGAGACGCCGGCAAATGCAGCAGCCGGAGTGCGGCAGTGAGGCGATGAGCGGCCTTG
>CAZCVU010000326.1:0-3681 GCA_964501745.1 uncultured Flavobacteriales bacterium
TCGTCCGCACCCTTGCGCCAGTCGAGCCGGCCCTCGCTCACTTGCAGCTTGCGGGCATAGGTAGCCTCTGTATCTCGCTGTGCCGTCGCCGTCGTGTCGCCCAATTCGATCTGCTCCAGCACCCGCACGAGCAAGTCTGCCGCAAGCACCGAAAGCTGAGCCCGAATTGTCCCCGCGTCAGCATCGGAGGCAATCACCAACGACTGCTGCAGCAGAATCGGGCCTGTATCGAGACCCTCGTCCATCTGCATGATGGTGATCCCGGTCTCCAGATCGCCGGCGAGAATTGCGCGCTCGATCGGCGCTGCGCCGCGCCAGCGGGGCAGCAGGGAGGCATGCGCGTTGAGACAGCCGAACCTCGGCGCCTCGAGTACTCGCGCTGGCAGACGCAGGCCATAAGCAACTACGACAGCGGCGTCGACCTGCAGCGCGCAGAAATCGTCCTGATCGGCGGCCGCCTCGAATGATTCCGGTACGCGACTCATGAGTCCGTTTCGCTCGGCCAGCAGCTGCACTGGGCTCGGGCGCATCTTGCCGCCTCGTCCGGCGCGTCGTGGGGGCTGACTGTAGGCACATTCGACGCGATGGCCGGCATCGATCAGTGCCTGAAGGCCCGGCACCGCAAACTCTGGCGTCCCCATGAAGGCGAGGCGCAGCGTCATTCGATAGCCACCGCCAAAGGGCGCCCTATTCCGCCGCCACGGCTGTCCGCTTCTTGGACTTCGTAAGCTTGCGGAGAATGATATTGCGCTTCAGCGCGGAGATATGATCGACGAACAACACCCCATCGAGGTGATCCATTTCGTGCTGGACGCAGGTCGCAAGCAGATCTTCAGCTTCGATCTCGCATTGAGTGTTGGTCTCGTCGAGATAGCGCACGGTGATTTCGCAGGGTCGTATCACTTCAGCATAGTGCTCGGGAAACGAGAGGCAGCCCTCCTCAAAGATCTTCGTGTCGTCCGAGACGCGGACCAGTTCCGGATTAGCCATCTTGAGCGGCTGCGGTTCGCTGTCCCTACGCGCCGAATCGACGACGAGAATGCGCTTGTTGACGCCTACTTGCGGCGCAGCCAGCCCCATACCCGGCGCCAGATACATCGTCTCCAGCAGGTCACTCATGAGGCCCGCGATCTCGTCGGTCACCTCCGCCACCGGTTCACAGATAACCTTTAGGCGCGGATCCGGCGCTATGATGATGGGAAGAATCGCCACGAGATCTTCGTCCTCCGGTTTCTCTTGGCCCGGTCGAAACAGTTATGACCGAACCGCTCGCCCGTCAAGGCAGCCGGTATGGATGCCACAGGGCATGTGGTAGTCTCAGCCGATAACACCGACGCTGAAAGGCCGCTCTGCGTTATGGATGTAAACCTGCTGATCATCCTCGCTGCCATTGTGGCCACCGCTGTTGCCGTCTTCGCCCTGTCGCGGCGGCGTAGCGGCGGTTCCTTGACAGCGCAAAGACTGATCGATCAGCAGACCGAACTTGCCGGGCGCATCAGTCAAATGACCGAACAGCAGGCGCTGGCGCAGAACCAGCTCAACGAGCGACTGCAAGCCCAGGAGCGGGCACTTGCCAAGGCACTCGATGACCGACTCGGCGACGTCTCACGGCGCATCGGCGAATCGCTGCAGAAACAAACCACGCAGACGACCAATACCATGGGGGACCTGAAGGCAAGGCTCGCCGTGATCACCGCCGCCCAAGACAACATAACCAAGCTATCGGCGCAGGTCGTAAGCCTTCAGGACGTGCTGGCAAACAAACAGGCGCGCGGCGCCTTTGGCGAAACCCAGCTTGCCGACCAGATCCGCAGCGCGTTGCCGCCATCGGCCTATCAGTTCCAAGCCAAGCTGACGAATGGCAAGCTCGCAGACTGCCTTCTTAAGTTGCCCAATCCTCCTGGCTCGATCGCCGTCGACGCCAAGTTTCCGCTCGAAAGCTACCACCTGCTGCGCGCAGCCAAGGATGACGGAGCCCGCGCCACCGCGCGCCGGTCATTCGGGGCCGATGTCTCGAAACATGTCCGGGATATTGCAGAAAAATACATCGTTCCCGGCGAGACGGCGGAGTCGGCGCTGATGTTCTTGCCGTCCGAGGCAGTCTATGCCGAACTGCATGCGGAGTTACCGGAGGTGGTCGAGAAATCCCACCGGGCGCGCGTCTACATCGTCTCGCCGACGACGCTGATGGCGACGCTGAACACCATTCGCGCCGTGCTAAAGGATGCGCAAATGCGCGAGCAGGCCGGCCTGATCCAGCGCGAGGTCCAAATCATGGCCGATGACGTCGCCCGTCTCGATGAACGGGCGGCTAATTTACAGCGCCATTTCGGGCAGGCCGAGGACGACTTGCGTCAAATCCTGATTTCAAGCGGCAAGGTTACGCGCCGTGTGCAACGCATCGGCGAGGTCGATCTGTCCGACGAAGACGCCCTACAGGCTATTGAGCCGCCGCAGGCCGAAGGCGAACAGCAAGCCGACTGACATATCGCGCAACGGACGACAGTAAGCTCGCAAGCCGCGCCTGGCTTGTCGCGGCATGGCTTACTGCCGAGCCTTAAGAGCCGTTGTCAGCGTACCATCATCCAAATATTCGAGTTCGCCGCCGACCGGAACACCATGCGCGAGGCGGGTTATCTTGACGCCGCTCGCTGCCAGCCTGTCGACGATGTAGTGCGCGGTCGTCTGGCCATCGACCGTCACGTTGGTCGCAAGGATCACCTCAGCCACGCTGCCGGCATCAACTCGATCGACAAGTGTGCCAATATTGAGATCCTCCGGACCGACGCCGTCGAGCGCCGACAAGGCGCCTCCCAGCACATGATAACGCCCTTTGAAAGAGCCCGTCCGCTCGAGTGCCCACAGGTCGGCAACATCTTCAACGATGCAAATCAGCGAGTCATCGCGCTTCTCATCCTGGCAGATAGCGCAGGGATCAACATCGTCCAGGTTACCGCAACGCGAGCAGGCCTTGATAGAACTCGCCGCGTTCGTTAGCGCCTGCGCCAACGGTTGCATCAGGCTCTCGCGTTTCTTGAGCAGTGAGAGAGCGGCACGCCGTGCCGAGCGCGGGCCGAGTCCCGGCAAACGCGCCAGTAGCTGAATCAAACGATCAATTTCGGCCATTCGGGATCTGTCAGAAAATCCTGCGGGTTAGAATGGCAGCTTCATGCCCGGCGGCAACTGTAACCCACCCATCAGCTTTGAGGTTTCCTCTTGCAGCCTTGTCTCAAGCTTAGCTTTGGCATCGTTATGCGCAGCGACGATCAGGTCTTCGAGCATTTCGCCATCCGATTTGGGATCGAGCGAAGGGTCAAGCTCGACCCGGCGCATTTCGCTCTTACCGTTGAGCGTAACCGTCACCATGCCGCCGCCAGACTGACCAGTGACCTCAATATGTCCCAGGCGCTCCTGCAATTCTGCCATCTTCTCCTGCATCTCTTGCGCCTGCTTCATCATCTGGCCGAGATTCTTCATCCATCCTCCTCTTGGTCACCGTCCTGGCCGTCCGGCGCAGACTCATCCATCTGCGAACCTTCGGCTGCATCGGCCAGCCCTGTCACGCGGGTAATCTTCGCTCCCGGAAACGCCTCAGCCACCGCTCGAACGAGTGGATGGTGCGACGCCGCTTCCCATCGCCCATGGTCGGCCAGTTTCTCCTGCTCGGCTAATGTCAGTTCT
>CAZCVU010000327.1:0-3675 GCA_964501745.1 uncultured Flavobacteriales bacterium
GTGGTGTAGTTTTGCTCCGCCCGAGTGGCGCATTTTTACTCCGCCGTTGACAGGCGGTCCGTTTCCGCTCAGCCGCATCTTCGCTAGTGTCGAAGTTGAGAGGCCCAAATATCTCGCGGCCTGAGGAGCGCGAAAGAAGCTCCCGTCAATCGCTTCTTCCTTCTTGAGCTGCTTCGTGTTCATCTTTGCCTCATAATCCAGGGCGATCAATCAATGGATACGCCCAGGATATTCGAGGCAATTCGGCAGCTACAGGCACGAGCTACAAAGCTCATGCACCCGCGAAGTATTATGGCAATTGCTCTTTATGATTGCGATAAGCGCGTCGAACGGTATCTTCACTGACACCATATTCTTCCGCAACATCGATGCACGCATCTTCCGTGTTATCGCCCGACTTAAGCAGTCTCCATACTTCGGTCGCCATCGAATAATCACGCATTAGCCGCTCAAACTCTGTCCTCCGACCCCGGCTTCCTGGCTGTGCCGCCCCAATATCAAGGGGATCGTCGTCGATTTCAGCGGAATGGAAGACCCTGCTGGCCACTCCATCCAGATAATTCTGAAATTCATCAGGTATCGACACTCCGAACTCTCTGGCTAGGCGGTAACCGAACCAGAGGAACAGCGGATTCTTCGTGTCGCGATATGCATCACCGCAAAACTCGATTGCGAGTGGCACCCAGACATTGGTAAGCGCTCCAAGCCCGGACAGAAGTCGCGACTTCGTTTGGTCGTCAGCGTTTAGGAGGGATTGCAAGAACCCTGCCATTCCTATTCTGGCCTTCATTGCATTTCCATATCGATGGCCCGCAGTGCATGCTGACGCGACGATTGGGCTATGGTTTCCCAGCCTTTCGGTCGGCTTAGCCTAGCCACGCTAAACTTATGCTGCCGGCATCCAATCTGCCGTCCTACGCCCTTCTATCTTCGATCTCCACTATCTCACCAGAGGGCTTGCGCTTTAGGTGCGATGCGATGTGCTCAGATGTTCGGTCGGCGGCTTCCCGTAGAGGGTCGTCGGCCAAGTGGGCATAGCGTTCCGTCGTCCCGCTTTGTGCATGGCCCAGAAGCTTGCCGACGATGTAGAGGCTGGTGCCGCTGGAGGCGGACACGGCGCCAAACGTGTGTCGCAGGTCGTGCAGGCGAACGTCTTCCAGGTCGGCAACGGCCCTGATCTTGTTCCAGATCTTGGGGAGGCCAACTAGAAATCCTTCCCCCGTGGTGCTGGGGAAGACGTAGGGACTGCCAGCCTGCCGGGGAAGGTCCCGCAGCAGGGCCAGTGCGGGCGCACCCAGCCGCACGACCTTGGCTCCCGTCTTGCTGTCCGGCAGGCGGAGGAACCCGTTCTCAAAATCCACCCACTCCCACCGCAGCGTTAGCGCCTCGCTCTTGCGGCAGCCGGTAAGCATGAGAAAACGGATAGCCGCAATGGCGATGGGGTTCTGCCCCGTCTGCTCTGCTGCTGCGACCGCTTCACCCAGGATCGCCAGTTCCCGCGGTGAGAGGAAGCGCTCTCGCGGCGGCATGGGATACTTCTTGACGCCGCCGGCGGGGTTGTCGTCCCGCAAGCCCTCGTGGACGGAAAAGCTGAGGATGGAGGCTAGAAGGTCTCTGGTGCGATTAGCCGTCCCCTTGCCGCCCCTGACGATGGCGCGGCCACGAGCTTTGTCAGTCTTTTCGTCCATGGCCGTCTTGCCGTTGGCGACGTCCGCCATGAAGCGCTCCACATCCCTACGGGTGAGTGAACGGACTTTTCTCTTGCCCAGGAGGGGGAGAATGTGCCGACGAGCCAAACCACCCTCCATCGCCATCGTGGAGGGCTTCTTCTTGGTGCAGCCCTCCCTGAAATAGAGGTCCACCAGCACGGAAATCGTGGGGTCTTTGCGGGCCTTTGTCTTCTCTTCTGCCGGATCACCACCGCTAGCAACGATACCGAGCAGCGCTTTCGCCGCAGCACGGGCCTTGTCTGGCGTGATGGGCTGGCCGTCCGCGCCAATGGCACCATGTCTGCCAATTGTGACGCGACGGGTAGGACCTCCGCGACCGCCGACGCGGTACTGGACCAGATAGGTCCTGGTACCCTTGGAGGTGAGTCTAATACCGAAGCCAGACAGCTTCGTGTCCCAGAGGTAGACGTCCCCCTGGCTAGACTGCATTGCGTCCACGGAGCGCTTCGTGATGTTTCCGGTCGACATGCTCGTTCGTGCTCTCTAGAAATGTCAGTAAGCACATAGTAAGCACGCCTAGAGGAATTTACAAGAACCACAATACATGGCAGAGAACAAGAAAACCCCTGAAAACAAACGAATGTGAACCTAGAGGAACGCACTGGAACGTAGAGGAATAGTAAGACCTTTACGTTGACATCGTAGAGGTCACTGGTTCGAGTCCAGTCGCGCCCACCATCTTTTCAAGGGCTTCGCCGCTTCCCGTAAAGCGGCCCTCTCCTTCGGCGGGCACCAAGTAAGCCCGCCGGTCCCGTCTTTTGGGGCCGGAGTGTTCGGTTTCTCTTTTGGCTCGCGTCACAGAACAAGAGCATTTAGCGCCTGAGAGCAGGGTCGGATATCATTGCCGACTAATTGCTGGGCCGTCGGAGGTATTGCGCCATGTCTGTCGCTGACACGAGTGATGTTTTCATTCAGAAGTTCTTTTCGCGCATACCGAAGGAGACCGCCCCCACATTCACCGAGGCGCAGCTGGCGGCCGTGAAGATGGCTTTCGGCGGTCGGGACTGGGGCGCGCATGCTATCGACATTCGGCGCAGCATGCCGGTTCCTTTCGGGCGCCGTGCCTACCTGGTGCTTCTCATGGGGTGGGAGCAGCGAACCTCGACTCGCATTTGGACGCTGCATCGCGACCACCCTTTGCTGCAGACAGGCAACGCAATTCTCATGACGATCCTCTTCGTCACGCTCCTGATGTCCGTCTTGGGCGTCTTGTATGCGCTGAAGATGGCGCTCGGTATCGACATCGTGCCCGGGGTGGATATGTTGCCTGACGAGGAGCTGAAACGGTTGATACGTTGATAGCGTCGCGGTCACTCGATCGAGTCCAGTCGCGCGCGCCATAGTTCACCGTCCTTTCCTTTGACGATGTCGCTGTTGGGGCGTCGATGGTCGGGCGGGAAGCCGAACGGCGGCTAGCCTCGCACCCGCTTGCCGATGAACCGGTCGAGCGATAAGAGCCCGACGACGGCGCCGAGGAAGAACCAAAGGGCCTGTTGCCGGTCGAAAGTGGTGATGAGGTGGCCGCTGACCCGGCTCTCGAAGACCCTGTCGGCGTCGCGCGCGGCCTCGATCTCGGCCTCGATGGTGGCCGGCCAGCCGAAGCCCGAGGCGCCGGGCAGGCCGCCGAAGTGGTCTTTGAGGATGCGGTTCTCCCAATAGGCGTTGGTCGTGTGCCGACGCCGCAGCTTCTCGTCCGTGGCATTCCGGGCCCGCTCCAGGTTGGCGTTGCGGCTACTGAGATGCGCCCTGGCCTCGTACAAGAAGGGGTCGCTCGTGCGCGTGTAGGCGGCGAGGAAGTCGTCGTTGCGGTGCCTGTATTTGGCCAGGACACGGGCAGCCTCGACGGCGCGCCCCCGGGCGGAACGGCGCAACGCCTCGGTCGTGAGGCGCGAGCGGAACACGGCCTTGCCGGCGTTGCCGTGCAGATGGCCGTACTCGACCATGA
>CAZCVU010000328.1:0-3672 GCA_964501745.1 uncultured Flavobacteriales bacterium
ATCGGCTTGATCCGCGCCGTGTTGTCGTTGCGCAGCCGTGGTTTGCAAAGGCTCAACAGTTCGCCATAGACCCGGTTGTTGGCGCCCAGCGTGCTCAGATCCATGATCCGGTCGGTCGAGGTGCGAATGACCTCGGCCATGCGGACCATCAGCTGCTGGGCAATGTCCGGGTGATCCGACAACAGCCTGTTGAAGGTATCGGGCGACATGATCGCCACCGTCGTGTCCTCAAGCGCGACGACATTTGCCGACCGCGGCTGGCGGTCGAGCGCCGCCAACTCGCCGAACAGGCCACCGGTCTCCAGATCGTCGAATGTAATCTCACGGCCGGACAGCGAATACATCACTACCTGCGCCTTGCCCTTGGTGACAAAATAGACGTCCCGGTTCGTGCTTTGACGATCGATGATCTGCTCGTCGGACTTGAAGTTCCGCCAACGGCATTGCCGTTCAACCGCCTCCCGGGCATGTGGCGCCATGCTTGTCAGCAGCGGAACATCCCGCAGCGAGTGCTCGCCGGCCGCGGTCATATGTAGATCGTGGTCACTTTCAACCCGCTCCCTCCTCAACCTGCCACCTGCCACTCTAATCGAGGTTATTCGTCCAGATAAAGCGTTTCTCGGATTCTCGGCTTCTCGGGGTTGGTAGCCTGCAGGGCCGTGTTCTCAACTCGAATGCGCCAGAACAGCAGCAGAAGATTGGCCAAGGAGAAAACCAGGGCGATCTGCCATTGGCCAAACGCCAGCGGCAAGATGGCAATTTCGCCGATAATAATGAGGTAGTTTGGGTGCTTCAGCCAACGATAGGGGCCGCGCCGGACCAAAGGCACGTTCGGCAGGGTGATGATGCGGGTTGTCCAGCGTTCGCCCAGCGTGGCGATGATCCAGACCCGGCCGGCTTGGAGCAGCAGAAAGACGCACAGCAGAAGCCAAGACGCCGGGGCGTCGGCAGGCACCAGAAAGAACAAGGCGGCAAGCCAGCCCGTGTGCAGACCGACCAGCAGCGGATAGTGACCGGCACCGACCTCTATTCCGCCTTTGGCGCGGAGTTTGACGCCATTGCGGTACGCTAGGCCGAGTTCTGCCAGTCGTTGCAAGGCCACGGCAACAACGATCCACTGCAGCAGGCTCATGCGCCGGAATCCAATGTGGCAAAGGCGGCGCTGAAGCCGGGTCCGAGCGCCCCGAGAAGCATGCGGCCCGTGGCCTTCGCTTCGAGCGTTCGCGCGAGCACAAAGAACACGCTCGCGGCCGACATGTTGCCGTAGTCGCGAAGCACACCACGCGCAGTACTGAGCGCCGAGGCCGAAAGCCCAAAGGTGGTGCCGAGCTCGTCGATGACGCGGGCGCCACCGGGATGAAAAACATAGTGATCGATGTCTTCGAGACACTGACCGTGGGAAGCGAGATAGGTTTCGGTCACCGGCTTCAAATGCTCACGCACCAGCGAGGGAATGTCGCGGCTGAAAAGCACGCCGAAACCGTCGTCCTCGACACGCCATCCCATGACGTCGAGCGACTGCGGCCAGGTATGTTCTCCCCACTGCGGAAGCTGTGGTCCGCTGCCGTCGCAACTGATCACGGCCGCCGCCGCGCCGTCGCCGAACAAAGCGCTGGCGACGATGTTGCTGTTCGACAGATCGCCCTTGCGAAATGTGAGGCCGCACAATTCGACGACTACGAGCAGCCATCTTTGCGCCTTCGCAGAGCTTGCCAAGGCCGCGGCCCGCCCCAATCCAAGGACGCCGCCGGCGCATCCCAGACCGAATACGGGCAAGCGCTGCACGTCGCGGCGAAAGGGCAAGCGCTCCATCAGCAGCGCGTCGAGACTTGGCGTTGCGATACCGGTGGTGGAGACCATCACGATTCCATCGATCTCCTGGGCGCTGAGATTTGCAGCTGCCAGACACTCGGTCGCGGCCGTCTGTGCGAGTTCGAGGGCATGCGTGGCGTAGAGACGGTTGCGTTCGGCCCAACCGTGGTGTTCGCTAAACCAGGCAAGCGGAACGCATGAATAGCGTGTCTCGATACCGGCGTTGGCATAGATCGGTTCAAGGCGTTCAAACTCGGCGCCCCGCGACGCAAAAAGTTGACGCGCCGCGTCGACAATATCGACCTGCCGCAGCAGGTGCGGTGGTACGACTATCGACAGCCCGTTGAGCCGTGGCATTGATGAACTGGCGTTTGGCATCATCTGTATTATGGAGCAAGGGAAAGATATGTGCAGTTTCGGCGATTGACCAACCGCCTTGCTGACCTTGCGAATGCACGTTAGAAGGGAGCGGCAACGCCATGTCGCCGATAATCTCAAAAAAACCGCCGGAAGACGGCAAGCCTGCCAAGCGGCGTTTGTTAGCTCGCCTGCGCGGCTATTTTCTGGCCGGTGTCCTGGTCACCGCGCCGGTGGCGATAACCCTCGCCACCGCCTGGTGGTTTGTCGGCTTCGTTGACAGCAAAGTCGTGCCACTGATTCCGGCGCGCTACAACCCTGACAGCTACTTGCGTGAGATCGTCGGCATTGAGATCGGCTTGCCCGGACTTGGTGTCGTCGTGCTGCTCGTCATTATCACGTTGATCGGCGCCCTGACGGCCGGCTTCGTCGGCCGCTACATCATTCATCTCGGCGAACGGATAGTCGCGCGGATGCCTGTTATCCGCAACGTCTACAGCGCACTCAAGCAGATCTTCGAAACGGTGTTGAAGCAGCAGTCCAACGCCTTCCGCCAGGCGGTGCTGGTCGAGTATCCACGACGCGGAATTTGGGCGGTCGGGTTTATCACCGGGAACACCGAGGGCGAGGTGCAAAACCTGACGAAGAACGACATGGTGAACGTTTTTCTGCCGACGACGCCCAATCCGACCTCGGGCTTCCTGCTGTTTGTGCCGCGCGAGGAGTTGGTGCATCTCAGCATGACGGTCGAGGAAGCGATCAAGATGGTGATCTCCGCCGGTATTGTCACCCCGCCGGACCGGCGTTCAGAGGAGCTGCGGCACACGCCGGTCGTGCCGATAGAAGATGTCGACAATGTCGAGGTTCTGCCGGACAAAGCCGAGCGCAAGAAGGTTGCTAGCCCGAGCGCAGATTAGCCACGGCGGAGTCCCGCTCGAAGAGATAGAGAAGCGTGCGAAGGGCCTCGCCGCGGGCGCCCTGTAGCCCTGCGTCGCGTTCGATTATCAGGCGCGCGTCATCGCGGGCGGCGGCCAGCAACGCACTGTGCGCCAAGATATCGGCAAGCCGGAACTCAGGTAATCCGCTTTGCCGTGTGCCCAACAGTTCGCCGGCGCCGCGCAGCCGCAGGTCCTCCTCGGCGATGCGGAATCCATCGTCCGATTCGCGCAGTATGGAGAGCCGAGCCCGCGCATTTGCGCCAAGCGGCGGTGCGTACAGCAGCAGGCAGGTCGAAGGCTGGTCGCTGCGCCCGATCCGGCCCCGCAATTGATGCAATTGAGCGAGTCCAAAGCGTTCCGCATGTTCGACCACCATCAAGGTTGCGTCGGGAACGTCGACGCCGACCTCGATGACGGTCGTGGCGACCATGATGCGGGCCGGTCCATAGGCGAAGCGTTCCATCGTCGCGTCCTTTTGCGGGCCCTTCATGCGGCCGTGAATCAGCTCGACATCGTCAAATCTTGACTTGAGGTCCGCGTGGCGGCCTTCCGCAGCAGCGAGGTC
>CAZCVU010000329.1:0-3653 GCA_964501745.1 uncultured Flavobacteriales bacterium
GGCTGGCCCGGCAAAGTGCGCGAACTGAAGAATGTCGTTGAACGCGAGGTCTACAGAAGCGCGCCAGATGGCCGGATCGATGCAGTTAGCTTTGATCCCTTTGCGTCTCCCTACCGTCCGGCACCCGACGACTCTCCGCACGGTCTGCCGGCGACCGCTGCGTCTCGGCGTCGGGAGGCAACCGAGGCCGTGCCAAAGCTCACGCGTCCCTTCGACCTAGAGGGATCGGTCGCTGCCTTCGAACGGGACCTTTTGGAGCGAGCGCTTTTGCAGAACCGGCATAATCAACGTGCGGCGGCGCGTCATCTGGGACTCGCCTACCACCAACTCCGGCATAAATTGTCGAAATACGGGTTGTTACCGAGCTAACGCCGGCGCAGCAGTGACCGTGGAGCGGGTGGCCATGCGTGCCGCTCGCCCATCGGTCCTGTAGCTTAGAGCTACCGGTTCACGCTAAACCCATATCTGCACCATGGACCAAGAGGAGAGGGCGTGTGCTGCTTCCCGATACGCTGGCGGATAAGCGAATTCTCATTACCGGTGGTGGCACCGGCCTTGGCAAGGCCATGGGCCGGCGCTTCCTGGAGCTTGGTGCGGACCTGGTGATCTGCGGCCGGCGTGAAGCCGTCCTGAAGGCAACTGCGGAAGAATTCGGCGCGCTATCCGGTCGGCCGACCGCTTGGTTCCCGTGCGACATCCGCCAGCCTGAGGCAATCGCTGCGATGCTGGATGAGATATGGCGCGAGCGGCCGCTCGACGGCCTCGTCAACAACGCTGCCGGCAACTTTATCGCGCGCAGCGAGACGTTGAGCCATCGGGCCGTCGATGCCATTCTGAACATTGTCCTGCATGGTAGCGCCAATGTGACGCTGGACTGCGGTCGGCGCTGGCTAGCCGAAGATCGATCGGGTGTTGTGCTATCCATTCTGGCGACATACGCATGGACCGGTTCGCCCTATGTCGTCCCGTCCGCGATGGCGAAGGCGGGCGTGCTGGCGATGACGCGCAGTCTTGCCGTCGAATGGGGCGGCCGGGGAGTACGCTTTAACGCCATTGCGCCTGGCGCATTTCCGACCGAAGGCGCTTGGTCGCGCCTGTTGCCACGGCCCGAGATGGCACAGCGATTTGAAAACTCGGGCCCGCTGGGCCGTCCGGGCCAGCATCCCGAACTTGCAAATCTTGCGAGTTATCTGATGTCGGACCATGCAGCATATCTGAACGGCGAAATTGTGACCATCGATGGCGGCCGTTGGCTCAAGGGCGCCAGCCAGTTCAGTGCGATCGGCGACGAAATGAGCGAAGAGGACTGGACCAGATTTCATCCAAAATAGCGACGTCGAGATTGCTCAAGCGGCGTGAACGCCGCTGCGTCGAGACACGCATTTGCTATGATAGGGTGCCTTGCAAGCGATGGTGCTGAGCGGAATGGCAATAAATCAGGACGCATCGGATCTAGCGATTCCCGCACAAGAGAGCGGCGCGCCGTCTCGTTTGCAAGTGCAGCGCGACGAAGACCATGACGCGCATATCATTGTTGTTGGCAACGAGAAGGGTGGATCCGGCAAGACAACGACCGCGATGCATTTGATAGTGGCCCTGCTGCATGCCGGACTTCGCGTTGCCAGCATCGATGTAGATTCACGACAGGCGTCACTCACACGCTTCTTCGCAAACCGCCGGGCCTATGCCCGAAAACAAGACGTCAAGCTTCCGATGTCGGAACACAGCACCATTGGCGCCGACGCCCGCGGCAGAGCGTTGGCCATCGAGCAGGCGAATGACCGATTTCGCGAATGTCTTGGGGCTTGCGTTGCGGCGTTTGATTTCGTCGTAATCGATACGCCGGGAAGCGACAATGCGCTGTCGCGATGTGCGCATAGCCATGCGGATACGCTGGTTACGCCGCTCAACGACAGTTTCGTCGACCTCGATATGCTGGCGACCATCGAGGCTGAAACCCTGAGGATTCTCCACCCCAGCCAATATGCCGAGATGGTGTGGGAGCAGAAGAAGGAGCGGGCGAGACGCGACGGTGGATCGATAGACTGGGTCATCATGCGTAACCGCTTGAGCAGCCTGGATTCCCACAACAAACAGGCCATGGCGCAGGCGGTTGCAGTGCTTGCCAAACGGATCGGTTTTCGTCTCGCGCCCGGATTTACCGAGCGGGTTATCTTTCGAGAGCTGTTTCTCAAAGGACTGACATTGCTCGATCTTCGGGAGCCTGGTAGCGATATCAGGCTAAACATTTCGCACGTGGCTGGACGCCAAGAGGTGCGCGGCCTAATTGAAGCGTTACGTTTTCCCCCGCCGTTGCGCCCGGTTGACGTGGCGGGAGACATCAGGCGAGATACCGCATAAGGCTACTCAGCGACAGGTGACGCATTGTCGAAACTGCCGACCAAGACCAGCGATCAGGACGTCAACGAGTTTTTGAAGAAGGTTGCCGCTGCAACGAGTCCGCAGTCTGGCCGTGGGCGGCTGATGTTCGCAATGGACGCCACGGCTAGCCGCGAGCCGACCTGGGACAGCGCCTGCATGATCCAGGGAGAGATGTTCAAGTCGACGGCCGCTTTGGGCGGCATTGAGATTCAACTCGTTTACTATCGTGGGTTCCGCGAATGCCGGGCAAGTAAGTGGGTAACGAACGCGGGTGAGCTTTTGAAGATGATGACTGGCGTCATGTGCCGCGGCGGCGCCACACAAATTGAAAAAGTCTTCAATCATGCAATCAAGCAAACCAAGCAGCGCAAGATAAACGCGGTCGTCTTCGTCGGGGATGCGATGGAAGAGGACATTGATAGCCTTTGCCACAAAGCCGGCGAGCTGAAACTACTCGGCGTGCCAGTGTTCATCTTCCATGAGGGTGGTGACACGACTGCGCGCCGTGCTTTTGAGCAGATGGCCGAACTTTCGGGTGGCGCCTATTGTTCCTTCGACGTCAACAGCGCAGAGCAACTGCGCGACCTGTTATCTGCGGTTGCCGTGTTCGCTGCCGGCGGCCGCAAGGCACTCCTGGAGTATGGGCAGAAGCAGGGTGGTGCCGTTCTTCGCTTGACACATCAGCTCAGCGAGAACACGTAACCTTACCATGACCTGGTTTATCGTCGGCGTGAGCCTGGTAGTTGGCGCGCTTTTGATGGCGCACTGGTTTGTCTCTGCGGACCCCAAGGCGGTCATTCGGATGGCACGATGGGTCGTTGCTGCGCTTGCCGTGGCTATCGGCGTCTTCATGCTGTTCACCGGCCGGCTTGCCTGGGCCTGGGTGGCGCTGATGGCGCTGCTGCCGTGGATCGCGCGCATGCGCTTGCTTAGCAATCTGGCAAAGGCGATGCGCGGGCGCAGCCCCGGCCAGTTTTCAGAAGTGCGCACACGGTTTGTCCATATGACCCTCTCACACGACAGCGGCGACATGGATGGCGAAGTTCAGCAAGGACCGAGTGCGGGTCGCCGGCTTTCACGGATGACGTTGGCCGAAGTCATCGACCTGCATCGCGCCGCAGTTCTCGACGATCAGCAGTCGGCGAGCGTGCTGGAGGCTTATCTAGACCGCATGCACGGTGAGGAGTGGCGCGAGACTGCCGAAGCGTTTGCCGGCGAACCTAATGCCGGCGATGGCCAAATGACGATCACTGAAGCGCAGGAAATACTGG
>CAZCVU010000330.1:0-3638 GCA_964501745.1 uncultured Flavobacteriales bacterium
CGACGACCAGTCGCAGCAGTTTTCGCATTTGCAGCGACGTTTCCTCGGAAAAGACGCGCCTGCTGGATGGCGATATACCGGATACGTCATGCGGCCGTCTAACAAAGGTCGGTGCGTTGTAGAGCCCGCCGTTGATCGTTGCCGCAGCACTGGCTGCCAGATGTAAGGCACTTACGGCGATGCCATGACCAAAGCCGACGGTCATGGTGTTAATAGTGCGCCACGGGCGGGGAATCATGGGAATGCCGGATTCCGCCAGCCCGAGCGGTAGACTCTCCAGTAGACCCAATCGATCCAGATAGGCGCGTTGCACCTCGCCGCCGATATCGAGCGCCATCTTGGCGGCGCCGATGTTGGATGAGTACATGAAGATTTCGGGAACTGACAGCCACCTGCTTTCAGGATGAAAATCGCGGATCGTATAGCGTGAGATGTGGATCGGGCGACTCGCGTCGTATCCACCCGTAAGGTCTACGACACCGGTCTCCAGCGCGATCGCGGTGGTGAAAATCTTGAAAGTAGAGCCGACTTCATAGACGCCGAGCGTCGCCCGGTTGAAGCGTTGATCTGCAGTTGCCTCCGCCGGGCGGTTAGGATCGAAGTCGGGCAGTGAGACCAAGGCGAGCACTTCGCCATTCCTCACATCCAGCACCACACCGGCTGCTCCGATCGCCGCGAATTCGGACACGGCTCGGACGAGCTCGTCATGCATGATGTGCTGCAGGCGCATGTCGAGCGAGATCTGCAGCGGCTCGCGACCGGATCTGAGGGTATGATCGAACGCCCTTTCTATGCCGGCCAGCCCGTTATTATCGATATCGGCATAGCCAAGCATGTGGGCAGACAGCGAGCCTTGCGGATACACACGGGCCTCTTCATGCTGGAAGTCGAGTCCTGGTTGTCCCAGTCGATTGACCTGCCACTGCTGGCGCGGCGTGAGGTTGCGTCGAATCCATACAAACCGGCCGCTACCCCGCAGCTTTTCCGCGACCTCGGGTGCGCTTAGCTCGGGTAGCAGGGCCACCAGTTGGGCGGCGACCTCTTCTGCATCCATTATTTCATGCGGCTTCGCGTAGAGTGACGCGGTGGCCAGGTTTGTCGCCAGTAGCACGCCGTTGCGGTCAACGATGTCAGCGCGCTCCGTTGAGAGTCCGGCCTCATATGCAACGCGCGCGACGACCGGCTCTTCGGCGGCCTGAAAAATGGCCAGATCGATGAGGCGTACGCAGACGGCGGCAAAGGCAAATACGGCAACGCCGAGCGTCATCAGAATTCTCGTGCGGCCGGTTTCGATAGCCGGTGTCGACCTCACCGCCGATCGTGGCGTGCGCCGTCGTTCCCTGGCTGGACGATCGGGGTTGGGCGCGTTCATTTCGACTTGGCGTCCAACGCTTCTATGCTGGTTGCCCTGAGTGTCGCTCCGGGAACGTATGGCCCAATGGTGTCGCGCAGCGGCAGTTGTTCGATCTTCATTAGTGGTGCAGCGATGCCGGACCTTAGATCTGGCAAGTATTCTTCGATCAGTAGTTCAAGCCTCTCCGGCCGGTCCAGGTAGCTCCACTCCGCCTTCAAGATGTGAATGGATTGCTGGTCGGCGAGAATTTGTCGATTAAGTTCGCCCAGCTCTGCCTCGAGCTTCTCCACCTTGAAGGTAACGTTGAACAACGCGAAGCCGGCTGCACAGGCCAGCCCAAACCAAACGATGATCGCTAGCGTCTTCATGCCACGGCCTCCTGGGGCCAGGGCTGCGCTGAAGTTCTTGCGGCTGCACGAAGGCGGGCTGATCTGGCGCGCGGGTTGGCGCTAACTTCCTGCTCACCAGGCCGCACGACGCCGCGACCGAGCAGGCGAAAAGTCGGAGGACGTCCGGATTCTCGTGGTGGCCGGTGACGCGAGGAGCCGGCGTTCCTGCCGCTGCGCTTGCGGAAAAATCGCTTGACCGTGCGATCTTCCAAGGAGTGAAAAGACACGACGACAAGCCGGCCGTCGGCGGCGAGCAGAGATTCGGCCGCACAGAGCCCGCGTTCCAGCTCGCCAAGCTCATCATTGACATGAATTCGCAGCGCCTGGAAGGTGCGTGTCGACGGGTCGATGCGGTCCCCCCGCGCCTGCGGAACAGCGCTCCGGATGATCTCTGCCAGCTGGTGCGTGCGTCTAATTGGGTGGGTTGCGCGGTGTTTGATGATTGCGCTGGCAATGCGGCGCGCGAAGCGCTCCTCGCCCAGGCGCCAGATGATATCGGCAAGGATCTTTTCGTCGGCCGTATTGACGACGTCGGCGGCACTGAGTCCGCCATTGCCGCCCTCCATGCGCATATCCAGAGGGCCATCGGCGCGGAACGAGAAGCCGCGCTCGGCATCGCCTAATTGCAGCGAGGAGAGGCCGAGATCCAAAGCAATCCCGTCAACCATGTCAACGGCGGCCTGTTGCAGCAGGATGCTCATATCGCCAAAGCGACCCTGCATGATCGTCAGCCGGCCGTCGTAATGCTCGGCTCGAGCGCGGCCGGTCTTGACGGCGACGGGGTCGCGATCGATCGCCCAAACCGTGCAATCTGCCTGATCGAGAATGGCGGATGAATAGCCGCCGCCGCCAAACGTGCCGTCGACATAGCGGCCGCCTGCATGCGGTGCTAGTGCTGCGACGACCTCGGCCAGCATTACCGGAACATGTCGCTTTGCGGAATGCGCCGCGGTCATTTGCCGGTGTCCGGTCGGCTAAGGCTGACGGTGCGGCCGCGGGCGCGTTCACGCGCATCGGACGAGTAGCCGGCAAACTCCGCCGGCTGCCAAATCTGAAATCTGGATCCCCGGCCAACGAATACAGCGCGGTCGGAGAGGCCAGCAAAATCTATGAACAGCGATGGCAGGATAATCCGGCCTTCACTATCCAGCGTGATACGGCGCGCGTCGGCGACGAGCGTGGCGCTCAGATCGTCCTCCTCGTCGGAAAACATGTTGAGCCGGTCGAGGCTATCCGCGAGCCGCTGCATGAAGCTCTTGTCGCATGCCTCAAGGGCAGCCCATTTGGGAGACCGGTAGACGTAGACGACGCGATCGTCATCGTCTGGTAACTCGACGCGAAAATCAGCCGGCAAGGAAACCCGGCCCTTGCGGTCGATCTTGTTCTCAAATGTACCCGTGAACAGCGCCATACCGGGACTCGTTCAACCCAGTTGCTACAGAACTTTGTCCGTCCCAGTACAACCTAGCGCCGGCGCAAGACGGTACCCCGCCGTTGCCGCCGCGTAGAATACCCATATTGGGACAAGATGGGATATCATGGGTACTAAGGAAAAGTCAATGGGATCAAGTAGTAAAACTCCAATGACTCCCTAATGCTGAATGTAATTTTCAAGTACAGTTTTGGGGCCAAAAAATATTCCAAACACAAGGAGTGGCATATCTCCAATTTTCATCAATAATTGCCGAGCTAGGTGTTCTTTCTATGTTCGAACTATGTTCTTTTCGGGGCGGGGTTTTGAAAAGTCTAGAGTAGGCTTGCGAATGGGCGCCGGCACAGCCGGTCCGCTTCTCTGACAGCGATTGGAAAATGTACCAGACGGCCTGTAAGCCGGGTTCTGTCCGCATCGCCGGCTGCCGAAACAGCCTGCGGCGCGGGATGGCCATTCATCTGGG
>CAZCVU010000331.1:0-3631 GCA_964501745.1 uncultured Flavobacteriales bacterium
CGACTCGCGGTCACGTTATGCCCAAACCAAGGCGGCGGGAGAGGCGGCCGTCAGTGAGGCGTTCCCAAAGGCATCAACTCTCCGGCCTAGCGTTGTCTTTGGGCCCAATGATGACTTGGTGAATCGTTTTGCGGCGCTGGCATGTCTATCGCCAGTCTTGCCGGTATTTGGTTGTCCATTGCCGCGCTTGGCCGGTGGCCGGCTGGACATCTACGGAGATGGTGGCACCAAGTTCCAGCCGGTCTATGTTGGCGACGTCGCGGCTGCGATTATGGCCTGCCTGACAGAGCGCCGGACGCAGAGCCAAGTTTACGAACTCGGCGGTCCGCATGTTTATAGCTATCAAGAGCTGATGGAATTGATCCTGCGTGAAACGGGACGTCGAAGCTTGCTTGTTCCTGTGCCATTTTGGCTGGCCAAATTGCCGGCGTATTTTCTCGAGTATCTGCCGAATCCACCATTGACGCGAGATCAGCTTACGCTGCTGAGAAGCGATAATACCGAGACGGGTACACTGGGTACGCTCAAAACGCTTGGCATCAGGCCGACGGCCGCTGCTGCCATCCTGCCCACCTACCTGGACAGATTTCGCCGCGGTGGACGCTTCAACCGTGCCCAGCTTGCTTAGGCAGAGACTGCTGCAGGGTGCATCCTAAACAGCCAAGAAGTGGATCCACGCGAGCAGACCGCCGCCCAAAGCGATGCGGTAAATTACGAACGGTGTGAAGCTCGATTTCCTGAGCCACCGCATCATGATCGCGATCGAGATCATGCCGGCGATAAATGACAAGATTGTGGCGATTGCCGCCGAAATCTGGAGCGTGATATCACCGCTCTGAATCAGGGCAGACCCCTTCAACACACCGGCGCCGATGATCGTTGGTATGGATAGCAGTATTGAAAATCGGGCGGCTTCGGTGCGTTCCATACCGAGCATTCGGCCAGCCGTCATTGTGATCCCGGCCCGGCTTGTGCCGGGAATGAGCGCCAACACCTGCGACAGGCCGATAAACAGAGCATTGCCGTAGCCTAGGTGCTCGATACGCCTGACCGTCATGCCCAAGCGGTCTGCGATCCACAGCACGATGGCAAAACCGATCGTGGCCCACGCGACTAGCTCGACACCGCGCAGTCCGTGCGGAAGATATCGGCTGAATAGATAGCCGGCAGCGATGACCGGCAACGTTGCGATCACCAACAGGATAACAAGCCGCGACCTCGGATCCCGCCGCCCGACCAGCAAGCGCACAATGCCGACGCCAAGCGCAAATATATCGCGCCAAAAATATACCATTACCGCGAACAATGTGCCGACGTGAACCGCCACATCGATCGCGAGGCTCTGATCAGGCAGTTCGAGCACGCGGGAGGCCAGGATTAAATGTCCTGACGAGCTAATTGGCAGGAATTCCGTCACGCCCTGCACAATGGCCAGTAGCGTTATATGGTATATACTCACCTACGAAACCCCAAGATATTGTAGCTCGGGGTTATACCATTCCCCGCTCTACGGCGTCAGCGAAATAATCTGGCGAATTAGTACCGATGTGGAACTAATTCGCCAGATAAACCGCCCTTGCAGGGTGAGGTCACGGGCCAACGTGAGCCGGACGAGCAGTATTTCGGATAATTTTGGTCAGAATATCTGACATATATGCTATTTTTTCCTCGCTTTGTCGCGAAACTTCGCGCTACCTTTTGCTTGGCGAAGTTCTCTTTCGCCAAAAAATCGGCCACAGAATGCCGAATTCAGGGTGCCTGATACCTCCGTCTGGCGCGACGGCGGCGGCGTTCAGAAGCCGCCAGTGGCGGTGCCTGGTGTCCCTAGCGAGCGGGAGCGCATATGTCGCAGCAGATGCTCAAATTCGTCACGATCGGCAACCGTATGCCGAAGAAGCGTCCGGCGGCTCGGCGACGGCGTGATTTCCACGAAATCTACCACGGATTCGCACCCGACGGCGCAGCGGAGCAGGCCAGCCGCTGTTCTCAATGTGGAATTCCGTTCTGCCAGGTGCATTGTCCGCTCAGCAACAATATTCCCGATTGGCTGCAGCTTACGGTGGAAGGCCGATTGGAGGAGGCGTATGAGCTTTCATCCGCGACCAATAATCTGCCGGAGATCTGCGGACGGATTTGTCCGCACGACAGGCTCTGCGAAGGGAATTGCGTGATCGAGCAGTCTGGCCACGGCACCGTGACCATTGGCTCTGTGGAAACCTACCTTGCTGAGACCGCCTGGAAGAACGGTTTGGTCAAGCCGCCAGCACCGGTGCGGGAGCGTGCGGAGTCGGTCGGCATCATCGGAGCCGGACCCGCGGGAATGGTGGCGGCCGAGTTGCTGCGCGGCAGGGGGTACCGGGTGCATGTCTACGATCGCTACGATCGAGTCGGCGGTCTGTTGATCTACGGCATTCCCAGCTTCAAACTCGAAAAGCATTTGGTTGCGCGGCGTTCAGAGCTGCTGGCGCAGGGAAAGGTTGAGTTTTCACTCGAGTTCGAAGTCGGTCGGGACGCGAGCTTCGCCGATTTGCGCGCGCGCCACGATGCGCTTCTGGTTGCGTCGGGTGCCTACCAGGCAAGGCAGGTAGCCGTACCGGGTGTGGGATTAGGCGGTGTCATAGAGTCGCTCGATTACCTGATAGCGAGCAATCGCAGGAGTCTGGGCGACGAGTGTCCAGGCGATGACCTCGACGCCGAGGGCAGGCACGTCGTCGTGATCGGCGGCGGCGATACCGCAATGGACTGTGTGCGAACGGCCGTCCGCCAGGGTGCAGCTTCGGTCAAATGTCTCTACCGCCGCGACCGCGTCAATATGCCTGGCTCGCGGCGCGAGGTGTCACATGCCGAAGAGGAAGGGGTCGAGTTCGTCTGGCTATCTGCGCCGCAGGCCTTTCTCGGCGACGACGCGGCCGTTGCTGTCCGGGGTGTGCGGACCCAACGTATGCATTTGGGGCCACCAGATGCGACCGGACGACAGGTGCCGCAGCCGATCGATGGCTCGAGCTACGTAATCGACGCTGATCTTGTGATAAAGGCGGTTGGCTTCGATCCCGAAGACCTCCCAACCTTGTGGGGCGAACCAGAGCTGCCGGTATCGCGCTGGGGAACCTTACGGGTTGATCATCGCACGATGATGACCGAAATGGATGGCGTGTTCGCCGCTGGCGACATTGTTCGCGGCGCCTCTCTGGTTGTTTGGGCAATTCACGACGGTCGCGAGGCTGCAGCGGGCATTCATCGTCATCTTCGTGCGCAATTGGCGGCCGCCACGGCGGCGGCCGAATAGGCGCGCGGGAGGACCCGAGACGGTGAATAACTTTGTTCAAGACTGGCGACGGAATGCGGAGCATCTGCGTGTCAACCACGTCTACGATGCCAGCCATGAGCACGATGCCTGCGGCGTTGGCCTGATCGCCGCAATTGACGGCAAGCCGCGCAGACAAGTGGTGGAAGCTGGCATCGAAGCGTTGAAGTCAGTCTGGCACCGTGGCGCAGTCGACGCTGACGGTAAGACCGGCGATGGGGCGGGCATCCACGTCCAGATACCGCAGGACTTCTTCAAGGAGCATGTGCGCCGTACTGGCCACGAGGTTGGCCGCGGTCGTCTCGCGGTCGGCATGGTGTTTCTGCC
>CAZCVU010000332.1:0-3631 GCA_964501745.1 uncultured Flavobacteriales bacterium
GGGGGGATCCCTTTTTATGTCGTAGATCACCTCACGGTCTCTGGCAATCGAGCGTTTCATCGACGGTTTCTTGCCCATGTTTGCGTAGAAAGCGGACGGGGCGAAGTAGACCCCGCCTCCTTCCGGGCAACCATAGGAATGATCAAATCCGCGGCCATCGGGCCACATTGACTTCTCCTTGTGGCCAACCATCCATTTGCCCGTGTGATAGGTCCTGTATCCTGCCGGGCCGATCGCCTCAGCCAGCGTCACGCTATGCCTGGACAGTCCTTTGTCTCTATTGTTTGAGTTCCTGCCTGTCTGTTTCGCATGGAGGCCGGTCAGGAGGCTGACCCGAGTTGGTACGCAAACACCTTCGTTATAGAACTGTGTAAATCGAAGGCCCTGCTTCGCAAGCAGGTCAAGGTTGGGCGTCTCGATCTCACTGCCATAACAGCCAATATCCGAGAACCCCATGTCATCGGTCATGATGATGATGATATTGGGAGGTGTGCGCGACAGCGGTGCCGCAAACAATGAACCAGTCATCAGCACCACGGCCGCCAATGCCGTCAATGATGTCAACGCTGTCTTGAGAAGACCAAGCCTGTTCAACTTTCTGTTGTTCATCAAATTTGTACTCACTGCTGCCTTCTTTGGCCTTCGCGTGTTACATACAGGAAATAGGCCCCGTACTCTTTGCCGTCGTCCGCGATGAATTGTGCGTGCACGTCACAATCACCCTTCTTCAGGCGTACCGTGAACGTCGCTTCATTCATGTCATCCGTCACCTCGACGGTCTTGTCGAAATCGGCCACTTTGAGACGGGCTTTGACGATGGGAAGGGCTCGTCCCCGCTCCGTCTTCGTCTCCCCGATGAGCCCGTTGGGAACGGTCACTCTGGCGGAGGCGCGAATGGGCTTGTCCATTTCTTCAGGCCAGCGTCTGAGGGAGAAGTGGTACATACCTGGCGTCTCAACTTCCGCAAGAATCGGAGCCGTTCCCGCAACTCCCGAGTGAATCCCGCGCTGCCAGAATCCCACCTTTCTTTCAGACCACTGCTCCGGCGTGAACTGTGTGGGGTTCTGCTTGTCCGATCCAATCACAAATCTCTGCTGCCTGGTATCGTTTTTCGCCTCCACGTCTCGCAATGCTGCACGAAGACGGGATACGACTTTCGGATTCGCCGCGGCCACGTCCTTTTTCTGTGCGGGGTCTGCCGACATGTCGTAGAGTTCCTCGCCGACAAGTCGCCACCGTTTGGTCATGACAACGCTCTGGAATGATTCCACCAGAACGCGGTCGCCGAGATCCCGCGCGGTCTTTTCAAGTACCGGCTTCAGACTCAGGCCGTCTGTTCGATAGTTTTCCGGGGGCTGCAACTGACAGAGATCCACCAGCGTGGGCAGCATGTCGAGATGCGCGCTGAGCTGATCGACATCGCGGCCTCCCGTCAGCTTGCCGGCAGGCCAGTGAATAAAACAGGGAACACGGTGACCGCCGTCATACGGCGTTTTCTTGAAACCGCGCATTCCGGCATTGAAGATGCTGGCGACTTTTCCCGAAGCTCCGTTGTCCGAGCAGTAAATGAAGATGGTGTCTTCCGCTAGACCATTGCTCTGTAGCATCGTGCGCAGTTGGCCTACACGCTCGTCGAAATGAATCAATGCCGCGAACAGTCCGGGGTTCGGCTTGCCAGCACACATGTCAACGTACTTCCTGGGCGCATAGTATGGACTGTGGCAAATGTTGGTCGGGATATAGCAGAAGAACGGTTTGCCAGAACGCTTGCACTGCTCGATGAATCGGGTCGCTTCGTCGAAGAAGACGTCCGTGCAGAACCCCTTGTATTGGGTCTTCTTGCCATTGTGGCAATATCGATCGTCGAAGTAATCGTTGCCCCACGCGTCGGCGACCGTTGTTATCGCGCCGTCGCCATGAACCACGGCCTCATGGAAACCTCTGTCGATCGCGCGGTAAGGATAGAGGTCACCCAAATGCCATTTGCCGAAGATGCCGGTGCGATATCCGTTGGCGGCAAACACGTTTGCAGCGGTGGGAGTCTCTCGTGATATCAGGTTGGCTCCGTTGTTCGTGCCGCTGAGACCGATGTGCCGGCAATGTCGTCCTGTCATCAGGGAGGCGCGCGTGGGTGAGCAAAGCGGAGAGGCGTGATAGTCCGTGAGGCGGACACTTTCAGCATGCAGCTTGTCAAGATTTGGGGTCTTGAGCCAGGGGTGCCCATGACACCCCAAATCCCCGTAGCCCTGGTCATCCGTCATGATCAGAATGACATTGGGCCTTGATTGCTTCGCAGGCTCTTTTGCCTCTACCAGACCTGTTGCCATGATGGCAGCAAGAAAGAAGGTCAGTGCGGTGAATGCTCTCATCGGATTGTTCTTCTTTCAGCTACTCGACCGTTGGATGCATCGACGATCGCCAAGTCGCGAAATGGGCGCTTAATTCCGCACTGCGGAGCTACCTCGGCAGATCAGTTGGCCGTTTTTCAGGACAATGAACAACCGACCATGGGCCACCGCGAGACCGTCAAGGACCGGGGCCGCAGCCAGAGGTTCCGCCTTGACGGTGCTTCCGTCCTTCTTTGCAATAATCAGCAGACGTCCACCCTTTCGGCCCGCGAGTGCGGCCCATGGATCGTCCGGATCGACGATGTCAGGCGTGCCGGCAGCGTATAGCTTCGTTGGCGTATTGACGATGGACATGATTCGCACCGGCACCTGCACCGACCACAGTGCTTTGCCGCCGTCGACTTTGGCGCAGTTCAAACGGTAGCCCTTGCCCGGCTTAAAAATTCCGCCATCGCGAGCGGCCGAGGCGGCAACAACACTGAACACCTGCTTGTCGTCGTGGACGATGTATTGCCCGTTGCGCGGATCCATTGACTGGCCTCCACCCCCGGATGACCAGATGCCGTTGGTGGCCCCCCGGGTCTGCCGTCCGAGACCCCAGGGCGCTCGATTGAACCATGCCTCGTCCAAGAACCCAGAACGCGAATACAGGAAATTACGAACTGCCTTAGGTGGACCGAATACAGCGCGATTGCGCATGAAAATCGACTTATCCGAACTCACCAGGATATCAGCCAGACAGGCGTCTGATGATTGTCCGGTAGTCGCCAGTCGGCGTTGCTCCTTGATCTCTCCAGTGTGAGGATCGAGCGCAAAAACAAAGATGCCGCCGTCCAGATAAGAGGAGCGCCCTGCACTGAAGTACACGGTGTCATCCTTGACCAGCACACTACCGAATACTGGCGAAGCGGATTCGAGGGCGCCATAGATATGAATCCATCGCTCTGTGGGCGCCGCCCGAAAGCGCCACATCACTTCACCGTCCGCCAGTCGCAGGCAAGTCACCCAGCCATCCCGTCCACCACACAGTGCCATTCCTTTGTACAGGGTCGGCGGTGAATCGATCGGGCCGTTCATCACCCGGTCCCACAGCAACGCGCCGGTCTTTTCGTCGAAGGCGTGCAGGCGCCGCGTTTGCTTGCCGGCCACCAGTACCTTGCCGTCGCCGACGACACAAGCAGTCGGCTCGCCAACGATTGAAGCCGTCCAAAGCGTCTTTAACTTCAACGGCAGTTCTACCGAGCTTGAGCCTGACCGGGCCACATCGTGGCGGTAAGTCGGCC
>CAZCVU010000333.1:0-3630 GCA_964501745.1 uncultured Flavobacteriales bacterium
GCTCGAATTCGTCTTGTTCGGAGCCGCGACACGCCGCAGCCACTGTTCGATAGCGGTTGGATGTGGCCGGCTCAGGGCAGGATTTCAGGTGTCTACGGTAGCCAGCGAATCCTCAATGGAAAACCGCGCCAACCGCACTACGGCGTCGATATCAGCGCGCCTGCTGGATCGCCCGTCGTCGCTCCCGCAGCCGGCATCGTCGCCCTTGCTGTGAAGGACATGTATTTCAGCGGCGGCACGATTATTCTCGATCACGGCCATGGACTCACGTCTGCTTTCTTGCATTTGAGCCGAATTCTCGTGCAGGAAGGCGAGATAGTCGACCGCGGCAATCCAATCGCGGAGATCGGCGCGACCGGGCGCGCTACCGCGGCTCACCTGGATTGGCGCATCAACCTGTTCGATGCACGGCTCGACCCAGCGCTACTGCTCGACCCAATCGCGCAGTGACGAGCGATTGCCGGGCCTCATTTTGGCCAGCGGCGGTGGACCCAAAACCACTGTTCGGGCCGTTCGCGAATCCATGATTCCAAGATTTGATTGATCTCGGTCATCAGCGCCAGCGCGTTGGCATCCTTGTCACCGCTATCGGGCAGCTCGAGCGGTTCGCAAAAGGTTACGCGATAGCGGACACCGGGCAGGCGTTCAAAGCGGATCGGGACGAGGGGGCATTTGAGCCGCAACGCGAGTTGGGCCGGCATCGGTGCGGTCATCGCGGGCCGCCCGAAGAAAGGAACAGCGATTCCCGTGTTGAGCTTTTGGTCCACCATAACGCCAAGATGCCCTCCTTGGCGTAGAATGGACAGCGCCCGATGGGCCCCTTCACGCCCTTTGAAAAGCACTTCGTCGACCAGATCGCTTCGGACTCTGTGAAACAGTCGGTCGAGCCACGGATTG
This sequence comes from uncultured Flavobacteriales bacterium, assembly GCA_964501745.1. Lineage (GTDB taxonomy): Bacteria > Pseudomonadota > Alphaproteobacteria > UBA8366 > CAVOAK01 > CAVOAK01. The sequence goes on from CAZCVU010000333.1 coordinate 898, forward strand.
GCCGCGCCCCGGTAGATTGACGCGACTGGAAGGCCGAACTGGGCGGCCACTAACGTGGCGCATTCCCAGTTGCCGAGATGGCCGGCCACAAGAATCCCAGGTTGCCCATCGTCACGCAGCATTTCGAGGACCTCACGGCCAACCAACTCGACGCGACCACCGGCCTCGGTCGAATCGATGCGGCTGAGATGCGCGTACTCACCTGCACCGCGGCCCAGATTATCCCACATGCCACGGACGATCAGGTCGATCTCAGCCACCGTCTTCTCGGGAAACGCCTGTTGCAGGTTGCTCCGGGCCACGCCATCGACCGCCATGCGGGCACCGATCGTGCGGAACAAGAAAGAGCCTAGGGCGGAGGCCCATTCGATCGGCAACAAGTGGCACAGGCCGTAGGCGGCATAGATCGCGATTGCCTCAAGCGGGTGGATCAGTCCGCGTTTCAGAAGTTGCTTCATGATCAAGCGGTCTTCAGGGCGCGAGCGCCTGGTCGAGCATTCGGTCCAGTGCTCCTTCATTCGGCCAAGCGACTTCGATCGGCAACACCTTGACCATAGGCCGCGCCAAAGTCGGCAGTCGGGCCGCGTCCTTCGTCGTCGTCACCGGCGTCGCATTTAGGCGGCTCGCCGACTCCACGATCTCCATCACTTCGTCCGGCGAAAAATAGTGATGGTCTGCAAATTCGAAGGTGCTGACGATTTCACAGCCAACTTGTGCCAGTGTTTGCAGGAACTTTTGCGGCCTTGCTATCCCCGCGAAGGCGACAACTCGGCGACCGCTGATGGCCGCCGCAGCGTCGGGCGGAACGACCAATGAGACGTTGAGAACCGGCACCTGAGGCTGCAATTGCGCCGCCAGTCCAAGTTCGTCGGGTCCAACGATGACGACTTCATCCGTTCGCTTCAACGCATCGACAACCGGTTCGCGCAACGGACCCGCCGGCATGACCTTGCCGTTGCCGAAGCCGTAGCCGCCGTCGATCACCAGAAGAGAATGGGTCTTAGCCAAGGTCTGATTTTGTAGTCCGTCATCCATCACAAGAACGTCGGCGCCGGCCTCAACTGCGGCCTTCGCGGCGGCGGCCCGATCGTGGGCGACCCAGGTTGGTGCGACTTCAACGAGCAAGAGCGGTTCGTCACCAACTTCGTGAGCATCATGTTGATCGCTGTCAACACGGACCGGGCCCGCTAGACGGCCGCCGTAGCCCCGCGACAGAAAATGTACTGTTCTGCCCCGCGCGCGTAGGCGGGCGCCTATGGAGAGCGCGAGCGGCGTTTTTCCAGCACCACCGACGACGACATTTCCGACGCAGACGACGGGGATTGGTGCCCGCCAGGGCGTCTGGCGATAGCGAAGCATACGTCCCGTCATTGCATAAAGTGTTGCGGCCGGGGCAAGCAGGGTCGATACACCGCCTTGTCGTTGCCAGAATTCAGGGGCCCGCATACTACCGATGCTCACAGATAGCGCTGATGTGCGGCGCGAGGTCGTTGAAGATGACCTCAGCAACCCGACTGTTGGCGTGCGCTATTTCCATCGCGGCGCCGGCTTGACGTTTGCGTTCCACGTCGTCGGTTAATAGACGCCGCACCGTATGCACCAGCTCGCTTGCATCGGCTACGCGGACGGCGCCTTTGGCCGCCGCCAATTGTTCCGCCACTGTCGCAAAATTGGCCATGTCGGGACCGTGTATGATGGCGCAGTCGAGCTGGGCGGCCTCAAGCGGGTTGTGTCCGCCATGGCCACCCATGCTGCCACCGGTGAAGACGACGCCGGTGAGCCTGTAGTAGAGGCCGAGCTCACCCAGCGTATCCGCCAGGTGGATGTCGTCTCCAGCCTCGATATCCCCGCCTATGCTACGACGGCTGACCGTCAGACCGCGATCTGCCAACTCATTTACCAGAGTCGCGCCGCGCCGCGGGTGGCGAGGTACGATTATCGTGAGCAGACTAGGCAGCGTCTTGCGTAGACGGACATGCGCGTCGGCCACCATCGCTTCATCGCCCGGATGGGTGCTCGCGGCGAGCCACACGGGGCGCTCCGCTGTCGTTGCCCGCAGCCTAACCAGTTCTTCCTCGTCGACGGGTAGTACGGCTGCCGAAAACTTGAGGTTGCCGTGGTATCTTACATCGCCGGCGCCCAGAGCTGTCAGGCGTTCTGCTTCGGACTCGGTCTGCGCGAAGCACAAGGTGAATCCCCCTAAAAGTGAACGGATAACACCAGGTGCATGGCGCCAATTGGCAAACGAGCGCTTCGACATTCGTCCATTGATCAAGATAGCTGGGGTGCCACGCCGCAGGGTTTCGGTGATGAGGTTGGGCCAAAACTCCGATTCCACCCAAAGCGCGAGATCGGGTTGCCAAGGATTAAGAAACCTGCGCACCCAGGGCAGTCTGTCGACCGGTACGAACTGGTGGAGACTGCGCGGCGGAAGTCTCGCCTCCAACAGTTCGGCGGAGGTTACCGTGCCGGTCGTCATCAATATCTTAAGGCGCTCGTCGGAGGCCAATATGAGCTTGATCAAAGCGAGCGCAGATTGTGCTTCGCCGACACTGGCGGCGTGCAGCCACAAGAGGGGACCGCTCGGGCGCGGCTGCGAGGCTATCCCCTGGCGTTCCGAAAAGCGCGCCGGATTTTCTTTGCCCAGGGCAAGCCGTCGTCGCAAATAAAGCTCGATGATCGGGGCGGCCATCCCAGTGAGGCCACGGTAAAGAGCAAGGCCGCTCATCGCCT
>CAZCVU010000334.1:0-3628 GCA_964501745.1 uncultured Flavobacteriales bacterium
GTCGTTGTTCACTTGGATCGGCGGTGCGGTGATCCTGCTCAGTGTCATGCAGATCGCCTACGACGAACGTACGGCCACTCAGAATGGCTAACTTTGCAGCTCCTTCCGCGAAACACGAACCATCCGTAATGCTTGGCGTCTGGCTGGTCGTGGCTTCGGCTGTCTGTTTCGGCTTGGCACCGATCGGCGCGAAACTTGCCTATGCCGGCGGCAGCGAGCCGGTGACCCTGATCGGCGCCCGCTTCTCCTTTAACGTCGTCGCCGTGTTGCTGCTGGTCGTGCTGGGGCGCCACAAGTTCGCGTTGCCCGCACGGACGGTGGCGGTCTCGCTGCTGCTCGGCGTGCTGTTGGCCGCCGAAGGTGCCTCCTATCTCGCCGCAATCCAGTTCATCCCAGTCAGTCTCGCGGTCGTAATCGTCTTCACCTTTCCGCTGCAGGTCGGCCTGGTATCGGCGCTGATCGGCCACGAGCGTCTCAGCCCGGCACGCGGAGCAGCGTTGGTTACTGCCTTCCTGGGCGTTGTGCTGGCCGTCGGCGTTGTCATCGATTCAGTCGATTGGCGCGGCGTCGCGCTGGCCGCCGCCACCGGCTCCGGCATCGCCGTAACCGCGATCGCCACGAGCCGCCTGATGCGCGATCGAGACGCGGTCACGCTTACCTTCTACATGACTCTGGGCGCGGCTATCAGTTCGATACTGGCGGTGCTGCTGTGGCGCGGCTTCGTCTGGCCGGTGACGGCGACCGGCTGGCTCGGCGTCAGCCTCACGGTTGTTACGTTTGCCGCTGCCATCACCTTTTACTTCCTGGGTCTTTCCCGGATCGGCGCGGTGCGCGCCTCGATCCTCGCCAACCTTGAGCCGGTCGTCACAATCTGCGCCGCCGTGATTATCCTGGCCGAGCGCCCGACCCTGGTGCAGTTGCTGGGCGCGGCGATGATCATCGGCGCGATCTTCTTTCTCCACTTCCATGAGGTTCGCGCGCGGGTCGAGTTTCCGGTCGCACCTAGCGGTTAACACGGGAGGGTCGACGGGGTGTGCCGGCGCGACCCGGCGCACGCTTTCAGCCGCTGCTCATCATGCGCGATAGCGCGCCGGTGGCTGCGGGTTGTTGGCGGGGTTGGTGTCGTGCTTCGACAGTCGACTGATCAAGCCGCTGCCGACCAGATGTTCCAGGTCCGCTTCGAGGGCGTCCGCCTTCTGCTTGGCGTAGACTTCGTTGCCGTCGATGTAGAGCGTGAAGGAGGTGATGTATTTAGCCTGCTTGGCGGGGTCCTCGATCGTCGCCTTGGTCCATTTGTAAAGCGGATACTTCTCGATGCCATGCTTCTCAGCCTCGGCGACATAGTCCGCGAAGGCATCGAACTGGCATTTCAGTGTCGCCTGATGCTTACCCAGGGTGTCGGTTAGCGGCTTGATCTCTGGATCGCCGGGATCGCGCCGCGCCACTTCCGCAAGCTCATCATCCAGGTAAAGCCGTATCTGGTATTGCCATTCATCGCTCATAATTCAGCTCCAGAGGCTGTCACGTCACGTCCGCTCGGCCGTGCAAAAACCGAGAGGGAAAGGTGTCAGTACAGAGCGATTGGCGGCCTCCCTGCGCGCCATGGCTCAAAGTGAGACCTGCGGATGATCACAACTTGACTGACAGTTGGAGCATAACACGGCAGAGCATCTGGCACGTGCCTGGGCATTGAATCATTATCGTGCCGCCGCACCAAACAAAAGGCCGATCATAGCCACAAGCGGACGCGAGTATGCACCTGAAGCGAGTCACTGTTAAACATCTGCAGCGGCTTGCATCGAGGGCTCTCAAGGACCACGTTCAGGGAGTCCGATAGATCACTCAACAGTCCCGTGGATCCAAGAAATGAGCACCTCCCAGCCCGGCATACTTGCGCCCGTTCCAAGCCACGCGCGCTATCTGGAATTTGCTGCGGTTGCAGACCGAGATCCGGTTGCTGCCCTTCGCGCGCTTGCATCCCTACAAATCGACGAGTCTCTAGTCGTTGGCATTGGCCCAGGCTTGGTCCACGGGATGAAGCAAGTGATCGAAGGGCTTCGTGCCTTCCCTTCGCTGAGTGGGCCGGCTTGTGAAGTTCCCTCGACACAAGCCGATATCTGGTGCTGGATCAGGGGCAGTGACCGGGGGCAGATCACGCATTCGGCGCGCTCGCTCACACACGCGCTGCAACCGGCATTTCGCTGTGATCGTGTGGTCGATGGCTTCAAATACGATCGCGGCCTCGATCTGACGGGCTACGAGGACGGCACGGAAAACCCCGAAGGAGAGGCGGCAGCGGCAGCGGCAATCGTTGCCTCAGCCGGGTCTGGGCTCGATGGTTCGAGTTTTGTTGCGACCCAGCAGTGGCTACACGATCTCGATCATTTCGAGTCCCTGCCGCCGGATCAGCGTGACAACATCATAGGACGGCGCATCAGTGACAACGAGGAATTCGAGGACGCGCCAAGATCGGCACACGTCAAGCGGACGGCGCAGGAAAGTTTCGATCCCGAGGCCTTCGTTGTGCGCCGCTCGATGCCGTGGGCGGGTGCCGGTAGAGAAGGCTTGATGTTCGTCGCCTTCGGAAAATCGTTTGATGCGTTTGAAGCTCAGCTTCGGCGAATGACTGGCCTGGAGGACGGCGTGGTCGATGGCCTGTTCCGTTTTACGCGGCCGATCAGCGGTAGCTATTTCTGGTGCCCGCCGGTCTCGAACGGGGGCCTGGATCTCACGGCGATAGGCCTCTGACCGCGATACATCATTAGCGGGCTCTTTTTCCTTTTCTGGGCGGCGTCGGTACCTCATTCAGGGGCCAAACTTGGTGACCGATGCTGATGAACTTCGTGATGGCAAGGGCGCCGCGTTCGTTCCTGGCCTTGCTGCCGGGCCTGGACAGGGCGGATTCGATAGCGGGGCGGTCATGCCCGCCAGTGAAGAATCACTTCGGAGCTTCACCCATAAAATCGCGCTTGCCAACCTCGACCCCGGCGCCGCGAAGAATGTCATAAGCCGTCGCGGCGTGAAAGAATAGCTGCGGAAGTGTGAAGTGGAGGAGAAAGGTTTGCCCCGTAAAACTTAGCGAGTACGTACGAAACTTGACTTCAATCTCGCGGTTCTCGCTGCCATCAATCTGTTCGGGTTTAAGCGTCTGAATGAGCTCAAGAGCTTCGGCGGTTTGCTGCTTGAGAACAGCGAAGCTCGACTCGTCGGCACCGAAATAGTCGTTCGCAGCAACATCTTGGCCGGTCAGTCGAGCGGCGGCTCCGCCCGAATGGAAGAGTGTGGTCTTGGCTTGCAGCGCCATATGAAACATGTCGGGATAGATGCGCATCTGAAGCAGCACGGCTTCGTCAATATTGTGCGCTGCGCAATGTGCCTCTGCCTTGTCGAGTACGCTTGTAAGGCCGCCCAATGCCTGGACAAAAACGGGCACCGAGGTCTGATACATCGAAAGTGGCATAGGTTTGATCCGTTCCGAGAGTTGAAACTCCAGCGTTATCTTTGACTGTGGATATGAGACGGAAGCATCCGCTTTGCGTCAAGAGCGGACGCCGTGGCGCGCCGGAGACGATGAAAATGAGAATTCTTGGGTGATCGTCGTTTCGCTGCCTGTGCCCCGGTCCAAGGT
>CAZCVU010000335.1:0-3570 GCA_964501745.1 uncultured Flavobacteriales bacterium
TGATGGTGATGATGGGGGATCAGGCGGATATGTTGCCTTGGTACCTGTGGGTCTTACTCATTGTCATCGGCGTCGCACTGTGGCTGGTACTGCGCAACCGGCTCCGGGCTGCTGCGCCGCCGTCCTCCGTAGCCCCAGGCGAGAGTGCCGCGCCGCATCAGTGCTGACGCTGAGCGTTTAGATTCGCCTTACGCACAGGATTGAGTCGCCCGACGCTGCCTCGATTCGCGCTGCCACCCGGCTCAAGGGTTCTGTCGCCACCAACATGTCGGTGGCGTTGGCATGGATGAAGGTCTGCGGGTCAATCCAAATACCCGCGTGACCGTGCCAGAACACCAGATCACCGCGCTGCAGCGCGCCTTCGTCACCCTCGTAGCTAACCGCCCGGCCAATGCTGGTCTGCATGTCACTGTCCCGCGGAATTGCCTTGCCACAGCTGGCCAGCGACACCTGCAGCAGTCCCGAGCAGTCGATGCCGGCGCTGGTCTTGCCGCCCCAAAGATAAGGAACATCGAGAAACTTACGGGCGATCTCGCAATGATCGGAGGCATAGCTCTCGATCGCTGCGAGGTGGCCAGCGAAAACCCAGCCGCCCGACGCTAGCCGGCAAAAGCCGTTTTCGCTTTCGCCGACGCGGACCCGCGCCGTCATCGGCAGCCAATCGGTTGCTGCAGATTTGAGATCGGGTTCCGGATAGAGATGTGTGGCAAGTGCGGCGACGCGGTGCGTCAGTTGCAGCGGTTCTGCTGTGAGCGTCTTGCTTTCCGTGTAGCCGACATAGCCGTCGTCCTCACTTTGTACCCAGGCCCAACCACCTTGTTGGTCGTAGAGCTGCACGGTTTCACCAAGCACGAGTTCGGTATCGAGCGCTGCCGCCGCATCCGGGTTCCGTCTAAGCGCGGCACGGCCACAAGTCACCTGGCGCCGTTGGCCGGTAACGAAATTCCTGGCCTCGACCTTGCCCCGCAGGTGTTCGGCGGCGAGGTCGGCGCGGAAGGCGTGAAGACGGCTGTCGAGACTATTCATGACCTGCGTAGGGCGGTAGCCACAGGCCGGAAGCTAACTAAACGGAACCGTCTCGTCATCGTGGTGAGTGCCATGTCTACGATCCATTAGGCTCGGATTGTGGCTGCCAACATTTCGCTCTTGCAGCGTGATATACCTTACAAGCTGACGGGTAAACGCGCGATCAGCCTGACGCACGGCGGGAGACAATGATGAGTGGCCCTGCGAACGATCGAACCGGTGGCCAGGTGTTGGTTGACCAACTCCGCCTGCATGGCGTCGACACGGTATTCTGCGTACCGGGCGAAAGCTATCTGGCGGCCCTCGACGCATTCCACGATGTGCCGGACGACATTCGCATCATCGTCTGCCGTCACGAAAGCGGCGCGGCATATATGGCCGAGGCGTATGGCAAAATTACCGGCAAGCCTGGCGTGGTCTTCGTGACCCGCGGGCCGGGCGCCTGTAACGCCGCGATCGCATTGCACACGGCCTTTCAGGACTCCACGCCGATGGTCGTCTTCATCGGCCAGGTCGCGCGAAATCAGGAATATCGCGAGGCGTTTCAGGAGATCGACTACCGCCAATTCTATGCGCCCTTGACGAAATGGGTGGCGCAGATCGAGCGTGCCGATCGCATTCCGGAGTTGGTCAGTCAGGCCTTCCATCGCGCCATGGCCGGCCGCTGCGGTCCGGTCGCCTTGTCTCTGCCGGAGGACATGCTGTCCGAACGGACGCCGGTCGACGACGCAGCCAGCTATGTGGTGGCTCGGCCGGGCGCGGATCCCCATGACATGCAGAGCTTGCGTGAACTGCTGTCGGTCGCACGATCACCCTTCCTGTTGATCGGCGGCGGCGGTTGGACGCCCGAGGCTTGTGCCGATATCGTCGCCTTTGCCGACGCCAACGACCTGCCGACCGGCTGTTCGTTCAGGTGCCAGCACCTGTTCGACAACACCCACAAGAACTATGCTGGCGATGTTGGAATCGGCATCAATCCGAAACTCGCGGAAAGAATCCGCAACGCCGACCTATTGGTTGTCGTCGGCGCGCGGCTCGGCGAACAGACGACCCGGGGCTACACGCTGGTCGACATCCCCAACCCAAGACAGCAACTCATACATATCTATCCCGACCCCAACGAATTGGGGCGGGTTTACCGTCCTGATCTGCCAATCTGCGCCAGCGTGACCGCCTTCGCCAAGGCTGCAGGTGCGCTGCAGCCGGTCGACTCGAAAGCCTGGAAGAGTGCTGCCATCGAGGCGCGCCAGGATTATCTCGACCATGTTGTCCCGACAACCGGCCTACCGGGTGATCTGGATATGGCGGAAGTCATCGCCATCCTGCGCCAGCGACTGCCCGACGTCTTGATTGCCACCGATGCCGGCAATTTTTCGGGATGGGTGCAGCGGTTCCACAGCTTTACCCGCTATCCCGGACAAATCGGCCCGGCGAATGGCTCGATGGGCTACGGCGTGCCTGCGGCGATTGCGGCGCGGCTCGTCAATCCCGAGCGGTCGGTCGTGGGGTTTTGCGGCGACGGCGGCGTTTTGATGACAGGCAACGAGGTGGCAACCGCTATCCGGTACGGCATCGATCCGGTGATCTGCATCGTCAACAACAATATGTACGGCACCATCCGTATGCATCAGGAGCAGGTCTATAGCGGGCGTGAGATCGCCACCGAACTCAGCAATCCAAATTTCGCCGAGTGGGCGCGGAGCTTTGGCGCCTTTGGAGAACTGGTCGAGCGCACGGCGGATTTTGCGCCGGCCCTCGACCGTGCCCTGGACGCCGGTCGCATCGCCTTTCTTGAACTGCGGATCGACCCCGAAGTCATAACCACCCAGACGACACTCAGCGCGCTCCGTGAGCAGGCGTCAGGCGCCTAGAGACTGGGCTCCAATTGGAGGCAATTGCGGCGACGGCGGCGAATACAAAAGACCGCATATGAGGCGTTCGCCGCCGGCGTCAATCAGCCGGGTCCGCGCCCAGGACGGCAAAGTGGATGGCCTCGGGAGCCAGTTCCAATCCCCGGTTCAGTCAAGGTCGTCTTGGCAGTGTCCGGACGGACCGTATGTATCGGCGCAATACGACGTCAGCCTCGCTATACTCGCCCGGAACGCGAAACACCTAGCGATTTGTGGATCCGATGACCGTCAACCGGAGCATACTCAAACGAACGTCGCTGGTATTAGTGATGGGGCGTCCCGGCACCGGCAAGTCCACTCTATGCAAAGCGCTTCTGAGGCAGATTTCAGCCGCTTATTTGGATATTGATTCGGTCGCGGACGTGTTTCGCCAATATATCCGTAAAGTCAGCGCCCTGAAGATCGCCAATCTAACGCTGCGGACGATCTATCGAATGGCCGAGCAGAACCTGATCAACGAAGGTTCGGTGCTTCTCAACCTGCCCTTTGTCCATGAAATGACCATTCAGGAGCGACGGCAAGGCTTGCAGGATCTGGCTGAGCGCACCGAGGCAGAGCTCATCATTATCCATTGCACCTGTTCGGATAACGAGCTCAAGCGTCGGCTGGGCAGCCGTCGAACACCACAAGACAT
>CAZCVU010000336.1:0-3553 GCA_964501745.1 uncultured Flavobacteriales bacterium
GCCGCGATAACCCCGCCATCAGAACTCAAACACGCTTCTTAACAGCGGACTAATTGTCGCGAACATAGTCGATGGAAATAGCGGGCTGGCGCGCTCGAAGCTCGTTGCGCGCTTCTTCGATTTGCTTGGCGTCACCCAGGTGCCCGGCGGCCGAAACGACAACCATCCACGGCGGCCAGTTGTCGACAGTCTGGGTGCATGCTTTTGCCCATCGGATGGCGTCTTCATGTTTTCCGAGATACAGGTTCGAAACCGCGACGACATTGAGCCACAGCCCCTTGTTCGGGTCGGCGGGGCTGAAGGTCGAGGCTATTTCGACCTGCCGAAGGGCCTCTTCGGCCTTGCCGGTGTGGGCCAATAACCGGCCCAGGATGGCGTGCGCGTGGGCATAGGAAGGATTGATCGCGATGGCCTTGCGCATGGAATCGATGGCGTCTTGCGGCTGTTTGACATAGGTCAGCGCCCAGCCGAGGGCGAAATGAGAGAATGGATCTTTGTCGTCCAACTCAACCGCCCTGCGCGCGATGCCGAGGCACTCATCCGGATCGTGATCGAAGTGCTGGAAATATATGTCCTGGGCGAGACTCCAGGCCACGGCGGCATGGGCCGGTGCGAACCCGGCGTCCAACTCGATCGATTGTCTGAACAGTTTTCGCGCTTCCACATTACCGTCTTTGGATTTCCGGCTCACCAGGATCATACCCCGATGAAACGCCTCCCATGCGTTTAGATTGCCGGGCGGTTTGGCCTTCATTCGTTCGTATTCGGCGCGCCCCAGCTCCGGTTCGATGGCGCCCACCACCGTCTGCGTAATCTCGTCCTGGACAGCGAAAATGTCTTCCAGTTTCCTGTCATAGCGTTCGGCCCAAATATGGTTGCCGGTATCGCCGTCGATGAGCTGCGCTGTGATGCGAAGCTGGTCGCCCGCCTTGCGCACGCTGCCTTCCAGCACGTAGCGCACACCCAGATTGTTGGCCACGTCGCGGATGTCGGGTGACGTCCCTTTGTATTGAAACGTGGAATTGCGTGCGATCACGAAGAATTGCCGGATACGGCTGAGCGCCGTGATGATGTCCTCGCAAATACCGTCGACGAAATACTCCTGCTCGGGATCGCCCGACATATTCTCCAACGGCAGCACCGCGATCGACGGTTTGTCGGCAGATGGTAACGGCTTGGCCATATCGGCTGTGTTCGCTACTTCTTCTGACTGTGCCCACGTCCGGTAGACCCTAACCGGTTTGGCGATGTTCTTGACCGTTTGCTCACCCAAATCCTCGAACGATGCCGCCAGTTTTCCTGCCGCTTGGTCGTACACCGTGCCCGAGGCATAGACCGCGCCCGGTTCGCACAACTCTTCTAGACGGGCAGCGATGTTCACGCCGTCACCGTGAATGTCGTCTTCTTCGACAATCACGTCACCCACGTTGATTCCGACCCGGAATTCGATCCTGATTTCTTCGGGAAGGTCAGCGTTGCGCCGGCGCATCACTCCCTGGATGTCGAGCGCGTTGCGCACTGCATCAACGGCGCTTCCGAACTCGACCAGAATCTCGTCGCCGCTAGTCTTGACGATACGCCCGCCATCGGCCGTGATCCGTGGTTCGATCAGCTCGGCAAGGAGGCTTCGAAGGCGTGCTCGTGTGCCCTCTTCGTCAGCCTCGATCAAGCGGGAGTAGCCGACAACATCGGCCGCCAGGATCGCTGCTAACCTTCGTTGGACGCGCTGCTCGGCCATTGGCCCCTCCCAGACGCGCGTAGGAGGCGAAATTCTATGCGGTAGAGGAGGGCGAGTCCATGAGGGTCGAATTATGGCTTTAGGTCATGGTTGCGTCTTCACGACCAGGCTTCGCATACGATTTGCGCCGACTATCGACGTATGGACGTCGCTGAGTAACCAACTAATGCGCGATGTTGGCAGCAAAATGCGTCACTCTGGCAGACCTGCCTCGCGCAAGGCGCCGGCGAGACGCTCCATGGCTTCCGGTGAAGTGAACGGGTTGTTTCGGTACTTGGCACAAGATATTCCCGGTGCGTGCTCCAAAAGGTCTGTGACGGCTGTTCGCGCCTCTTCATGTCGCCCCAGCTTGGACAAAACGGCGGTGAGGACTGCGATTGTCATGGTTCGTGGGTTCGGCGTAAGGCGCGCGCGTTGCACCCAATCGAAAGCCTCCTCGTAGCGCTCAAGATCGAACAGCGCGACGGCCCGATAGGTCATCATCCCAGTGAGAGCTATGTCGCGTGGACTAAGCCGCATCGCGTGATCAATATGGGGAATGGCTTCCTTGGAGCGTCCCGCGAAACACAGCACCCAGCCGAGAAAGTAACGGGACATTGCGTCGTTGGGATTGAGAGCGATTGCTTGCTCGACTTTCGATATGGCGACGTCAGGGTGGCCGAGCATGCAATTCACGCGTCCATCGGTCCAATGGCAAATCGGATCCTTCGGGTCCAGCGTGACTCCTTTGTGTACCTTTTCTCTTGCCTGGTTTAGCAGTTCGTTTCGGTTGTCGGGCATCGAATGCATTACGTATCGGGCGCGTGCATTGGCCGTCATCGCGAAAGCTGGCGCGAAGGTCGGGTCGATTTCATTCACTCTGTCAAACTGTTCGATCGCCGATCTGAACCCTTCATTTGTTGAGGAGTGATATGCCATAAGGCCGCGCTGATAGAGATCCCAAGCGTCTAGGCTTTCCGGCGGCTTGCGTTGCGAGCGGTCACGTTCCACATCATCGATTTCCGGCGCGATCGCGGCGACAATTGCATCTGTGACTTCGTCCTGGACCGCGAAGATGTCCTCGAGATCACGGTCGAAGCGTTCGGCCCAGATGTGATTTCCCGTCTCTGCGTCGATCAATTGTCCCGTTATCCGTATACGTTTGCCGGCCCTTCGCACGCTTCCTTCTAGAATGTAACGAACCCCCAGTTCGCCGGCGACCTCCCGAACATCGGGAGATTTGCCCTTGTACGCAAACGTCGAATTGCGGGCGATCACGAACAATGACCGAAAACGGGAAAGCCCCGTGATAATGTCTTCCGTCATGCCGTCCGCGAAATATTCCTGCTCGGGATCGCCCGACATATTCTCCAACGGCAGCACCGCGATCGACGGTTTGTCGGCAGATGGTAACGGCTTGGCCATATCGGCTGTGTTCGCTACTTCTTCTGACTGTGCCCACGTCCGGTAGACCCTAACCGGTTTGGCGATGTTCTTGACCGTTTGCTCACCCAAATCCTCGAACGATGCCGCCAGTTTTCCTGCCGCTTGGTCGTACACCGTGCCCGAGGCATAGACCGCGCCCGGTTCGCACAACTCTTCTAGACGGGCAGCGATGTTCACGCCGTCACCGTGAATGTCGTCTCCTTCGACGATCACGTCACCCACGTTGATTCCGACCCGGTACTCGATCCTGGTTTCTTCGGGAATCTCCGCGTTGCGCCGTCTTATCGCGCCCTGAATGTCGAGCGCGTTGCGCACCGCATCCACGGCGCTTCCGAATTTGTCAACGGCGGAGCAAAAAGGGGCCAGATGGCGGCGTAAAATTGGGCCACT
>CAZCVU010000337.1:0-3540 GCA_964501745.1 uncultured Flavobacteriales bacterium
ATCTATGTTGCCAGCCTCAAGGATCCGTTCGGCGACGCGCTGGTCCGTGAACTGGTCGCAACCGCGACACCTGATGTCGTGCTCAACGCGACTGGCTTCTCGCTTGCCGCACCGGGAGCCGACCCCGCCGACTCGCCGTTTGGCGCCGCTGACTGCCCAGTTCTGCAGCTCGTGTTCTCTGGCGGCAACGAAGAAATCTGGCGCTCCGGTACCCGAGGACTCGGCGCTCGCGACATCGCCATGAACGTGGCGCTACCGGAGGTCGACGGACGCATCCTTGGACGCGCCGTATCGTTCAAGGGACGACGCGAGCGCGATGAGCTGACGCAGAGCGATATCGTCGAGTATGCGCCCGTCACCGACCGTTGCGACTTCGTGGCGGCGCTGGCCGCAGCCTGGAGCCGGCTGCGGCGAAGGTCCCGCGCCGACCGCCAAATCGCCCTCGTCATGGCCAACTATCCGAACCGGGACGGCCGCATCGGCAACGGCGTCGGGCTCGACACGCCGGCCAGCGTTGTCGCCACACTTCACGCGCTGCAGGACGCCGGCTACACGGTGGATAGTATCCCCGACGATGGCGACTCGCTGATTCGGTTAATTACCGACGGGCCAACCAACGCCGCGGTAGACGGGCGCATGGTCAGCGAAACGCTATCGCTGGCCGACTACGAGGAGCATTTCGCCGCGCTGCCGAATTCCGTTCAGGCGCAGGTCACAGAGCGTTGGGGAAGCCCTGAAGCCGATCCATTCTTCCTGCCGGGCCGGACCGATTGCGGGGCCTTTGCAATTTCCGCTCTACGCTTCGGCAAGATTTCGGTCGGGCTGCAGCCGGCCCGGGGCTACAATATCGATCCGCAGGCAAGCTACCACGATCCAGCGCTTGTGCCGCCGCACGGCTATTTAGCATTTTACGCTTGGCTGCGCCGCAACTTCAGCGCCGATGCTGTGATCCATATGGGCAAACACGGCAACCTCGAGTGGCTGCCCGGCAAAGCCGTCGCCCTATCAGACAGCTGCTTTCCCGAAGCCGTCTTTGGACCGACCCCGCATCTCTATCCCTTCAGTGTCAACGACCCCGGCGAAGGAACCCAGGCCAAGCGACGCTCTCAGGCCGTCATCATCGACCACCTGACGCCGCCGATGACGCGGGCGGAGAGCTATGGACCGCTCAAGGATCTGGAGCAGCTGGTCGACGAGTATTACGAGGCTGCGGGCGTGGATCCGCGGCGCCTGAAGCTGCTTGGCCGCCAGATCATGGAGCTCGCGCAGTCGATCGGACTCGACAAGGACTGCGGCGTTGCAGACGACGCCGGCGAGGCCGAGACACTGACGGCAATCGACAATTTTCTGTGCGAACTCAAGGAAATGCAGATTCGAGACGGCCTGCATATATTCGGTGAGTCGCCGCAGGGCGAGCAGCTTGGCGATCTTGTGGTAGCGCTGGCGCGGGCGCCGCGGGGTGATGGCGATGGTGAAGCGTCTTTGATTCGCGCGCTCGCCGACGACCTAAGCCTTGACTTCGACCCGCTCGATTGCGTCATGAGCGAGCCTTGGAGCGGCCCACGCCCGGACTGTCTTCGCAACGGTGATGCGCAGTCCGACGGAGCCTGGCGCACCGCCGGGGACACGGTTGAGCGCCTCGAGGGCCTGGCCCGCAGCGCTGTCCTCGGCACGGCATCTTTGCCCAAAGACGCCGCGCAGGCTCGGTCGGTGATGAAGACCGTGGACCTGCAGATTCGCCCGTCGATCATGGCCTGCGCGGCCGCTGAGGTCGGGGGTCTTCTCGCAGGTCTCGATGGCCATTTCGTGACGCCGGGCCCGTCCGGCGCGCCGACCCGCGGCCGGCCCGACGTGTTGCCGACCGGGCGAAATTTCTATTCCGTCGATACACGCGTCCTGCCCACGCCCGCGGCCTGGCAGCTCGGTTGGAAATCCGCACAATTGCTGGTCGAACGCTACGCACAGGACAACGGCCACTGGCCCACCAGCCTGGCGGTAAGCGCCTGGGGCACCTCAAACATGCGCACCGGCGGCGACGATATCGCCCAGGCGCTGGCGCTGATTGGCGCCAGACCGACCTGGGACGCCGCTTCGCGACGGGTAACCGGCTTTGAAATACTACCGCTCGACATCCTAGACCGGCCGCGTGTCGACGTTACGCTCCGCATCTCCGGCTTCTTTCGAGACGCCTTCGCCAACCTGATCGATCTGTTTGATTCCGCGGTGCGCGACGTCGCGGCACTCGACGAGGAACCGCGCGACAACCCGCTCGCGCAGCAGGTTGCCGAGGAAGCCGGGCGACTGGTCGAGAACGGTGCGGACCCCGAGTTGGCTCACCTGAAGGCTGCCTCCCGGGTGTTTGGCTCCCAACCCGGCGCCTACGGCGCGGGCCTGCAAGCCCTGATCGACGAACGCGGCTGGGAAAGCGACGCCGACCTAGCTCGCGCCTATGTCGCCTGGGGCGGCTACACATATGGGGCAGGACAAGAAGGCGAGCCCGCACACAGTCATTTTGAGACACGCCTGCGCAGCGTCGACGCCGTTGTCCAAAATCAAGACAACCGTGAACACGATCTGCTCGATTCCGACGACTACTACCAATTCGAGGGTGGCATGACGGCCGCTGTTCGCGTTCTTTCAGGCCAACAACCGAGCGTCTATCACAACGACCACTCATTGCCGTTCAGCCCCAAAATCCGTTCACTCCAGGACGAAGTTGCCCGCGTCGTGCGGGCCCGCGTCGTCAACCCGAAATGGATCAACGGCGTGATGCGGCATGGCTACAAGGGCGCTTTCGAAATGGCGGCGACGGTGGACTATCTTTTCGCCTTCGCGGCCACTGCGCGCTGCGTCTCTGATCATCATTTCGACGCCGTGTTCGACGCCTACCTCAAGGACGACGAGGTGCGGCAGTTCCTTGAGCGCCACAATCCTGCGGCGCTGGCTGAAATGGCTTCACGGCTCAAGGAAGCACAGGATCGGGAGTTGTGGCGTCCACGCTCGAACTTGAGCTACCGTATGCTCGAAGCGTTAGCCAACGAGGCTTCGCTATCGCTGATTGAAGGGGAGACCGTTCCGTGAAGACCGCCGGCATGACCAAAGAGGAGATCAACCAACGCCACGCTGAGAAGATGGCCAACAAGAAGGCCGCCCGGGAAAAGATCCTGGCCACCAAGACCGTAGAGAAGGGTCTGATCATGGTCCATACCGGCAAGGGCAAGGGAAAATCCACAGCCGCTATGGGGCTAGCGGTCCGGGCGATCGGCAACGGCATGCGGGTTGGCATCGTGCAGTTTGTAAAAGGCGCCTGGAAGACGGGCGAACGCGCAGTATTGGAGCGCTTCCCCGAGTTGTGCACGATCAAGGCGATGGGGGAAGGATTCACCTGGGATACACAGGACCGACAGCGCGATATCGACGCCGCGCAGGCGGCCTGGGATATGGCAAAGGCGATGATCGACGACCCATCCTACAAGATGGTAATCCTCGATGAACTAAATATAGTGTTGCGATATGAATATTTACCACTAGATGATGTGG
>CAZCVU010000338.1:0-3534 GCA_964501745.1 uncultured Flavobacteriales bacterium
CGCGGCTTTTTGGTTCGAGTACCAAGCGCACCTGATCTGTGGATTCGTCCCGCACGTCGCCCAGCATGGCAAGTTTGCGGGATAACAAAAGCTCGGCGATGCGCTCTATCAGTTTTGCTTTCTGGACCTGATAGGGAATTTCCGTGATGACGATGTGGTAGCCGCCACCCTTGAACTTTTCCGTCTGCCAGCCCGCCCGAACCCTAAAACCGCCGCGTCCGGTCGCATAGGCCTCGACCAGAGTGTCCCTGTCTTCCACGAGCTCGCCGCCGGTCGGAAAGTCCGGCCCTGGCATCAGGTCCACGAGCTTAGCAATGGTGGCATTTGGGTATTTAATCAGATGCACCAACGCATCGCAGATCTCGCCAATGTTATGTGGTGGTATGCTGGTTGCCATGCCAACGGCGATACCAGTAGCGCCATTGGCCAGGAGATTGGGGAAACTGGCCGGCAACACTGCCGGCTCCTGGTCATCGCCGTCATACGAGGTCAGAAACTCGACCGCATCCTCGTCGATACCTTCGAGCAACGCTTCGGCCACTTCGGTGAGGCGTGCTTCGGTATAGCGCATGGCGGCGGCGTTATCGCCGTCGACATTGCCGAAGTTGCCCTGGCCATCGACCAGTGGATAGCGCACGGCGAATTCCTGTGCCAGCCGCACCAGGGCATTGTAGATCGCCTCGTCACCGTGAGGATGAAACTTGCCCATGACGTCGCCAACGATGCGGGCGCATTTCTTGAAGCCAGCAGCCGGATCAAGATGCAGCGCACGCATGGCGTAGAGAATTCGACGCTGGACGGGTTTCAAACCGTCGCGCACATCCGGCAACGAGCGCGACATGATGGTCGACAGCGCATAGGAGAGATAGCGTTCGCCAAGCGCTTCGGCGAGCGGCGTGGCGCGAATTTCTCCAGACTTCAGCGCACGCGCCATCGAACACTCCTACCAGATATAGTGGTTTTGCCTCCCCAAGATGCTACACATCGTGTTCGAACGCTGCAAGTGTGCCAATTGCGCGGCCGGGTGCGATCACCCGGCGAGTTCGTTGGAGCGATCGGTTGCATGTTCGACGAGGCGCGCGCGCGCATCAGGCATTGCCCGTCCATGCGGCGCCAAGATGTGCCGCTCGATGAAATAGCCGGTCAACCGCAAGCCCGCCGCCAAATCCTCCGGCTCTGCTGCGGCATCGGCGACAAGAAAGCGCGGCAATGGCAGAAGCCGGTCGCGATAGGGCTCTCCCGCCGAGGCCGACACGGCCCGCCCCGATTTTGGTGAGACATAGATCAGATTGTCATTTACGCCGGTCGCGGCGCATGCCGATAGGTCGAGTCCAAAGCCGACCTCCGCCAATAGCGAGAGCTCCCAGCGCGTATAGGCGGTCCGCCAATCTGCACTCTCCAGCAATGCCATCAGCGACGACATGTCTTCGAACAGCTGGGGATGCTCTTCGCGCTCCGGCAGACTCGCTTCGACAAGCGCACAGACAGAGATCAGGGCCGCCAGCGGACCTGGCCGATCCAATAATCCCGCAGCCAGCGCGCGGATCGGCTCAATCGTATAGCCGCCGAGGTGCTCTTCCAGTCGGGCACGCCACGTTGCCGCCACCAGATTGCCGGGTTGTAAGATTCCGCGCTGTCGCGATGAGGCGCCACCGCGCACCAACCCGACATGACGGCCATGGTCGCGTGTCAATAGATTGACGATCGCCGAGGTCTCCCCATGGCGCCGCACCGATATGACAAAACCCTCATCGGACCACTGCATTGCCGCCACCTACACTGCGTCGAGCAATCGGCTCACAAGCCCACTCTCACACATCGTGCCGAAGTCCCCACTGCATGTAGCGCTCACGATCCTCAATCCAGTTCTCCCGCACCTTTACGAACAGAAACAGGTGAACGCGGCGGCCCAGCATCTCTTCGAGTTCGTGCCGCGCTGCCGCACCGACCGCTTTGACTCGACGCCCAGCGCCGCCCAGGACGATCGCCTTCTGGCTGTCGCGTCGGACATAGATCACCTGATCGATCTTGACACTGCCATCGGGTCGCTCTTCCCAAGACTCGGTCTCAACGGTTAGCGAATAGGGCAGTTCCTGGTGAAGCTGAAGAAACAACTTCTCGCGCGTAACTTCGGCCGCCATTAGGCGCTGCGGCATGTCGGACAGTTGATCTTCTGGGAACAGCCAGGGGCTCTTGGATGCGTGCTGTGCCAAATACTGCAGAAGATCCTCGACGCCGTCCCCCGTGAGAGCGGAAATCATGAACGTCTCGCTGAACAGCTCGGCCGTGTTGAGATCCGCACTTAGCTCCAGAAGCACGCTGCGCCGCACCAGGTCGATCTTGTTGAGTATGAGAATTGCCGTCCGACCAAGTTTGCCAAGCCTATCGATGATCGCGTCTACATCGGCACGCCGGCCACCAGAGGCATCGACCAGCAAGGCCACGTGGTCGGTATCGGCGATCCCTCGCCACGCCGAATCCACCATGGCGCGCTCAAGACGCCTACGCGCCGAATGGATGCCAGGTGTGTCCATGAAAATCAGCTGGCTCTGACCAGACATGACAATGCCAAGTACACGGGCGCGCGTGGTTTGCGCCTTCGGCGTAACGATGGAAATCTTGGCGCCGACGAGACGGTTGATAAGTGTCGACTTACCGGCGTTTGGAGCACCGACCAGCGCAACAAATCCGCAGCGTGTGCTGTCCTCAGTCATGCGCGTGCAATTGCTCAAGAAGTTTCGCCGCCGCCAATTTCTCCGCCGCGCGTTTGGTCGTCCCCTGACCTTCAACGGGTGCCATATCGCCAACCTGAACACTGATTGTGAAGCTTGGCGCATGGTCGGGTCCGGCGCGCTTGATCTCGATATAATCCGGCAATTCGTAACCACGCGCCTGCGTCCACTCCTGCAGTAAGGTTTTCGGATCGGTTGGTGGCTGCGGTGTGTCCTTGAGGCGCTGCGTCCAATAGCGCGTGATAAATGCCCGCGCCGCCGACAGCCCTCCATCTTGATATAGCGCGGCGATAACGGCCTCGCAGACATCTGCGAGAAGCCCAGGTGCCGTGGCCATGCTGCTGTCGTCGCCGCGAACACGGATATGCTTGCCGAGGCCGATCTCGCTCGCCACGTCCGCCAGGGTCTCCGCGCTTACGAGCGCCGCAAGCCGTCTTGCCAGCGCGCCTTCATCCTCGTCGGGAAAATTCGCAAGTAACAAATCAGCAATAACCAACCCCAATACGCGATCACCCAAGAACTCGAGCCGCTGGTAACTCGTCGTAGGTCCGGAACTGACGCTGCCATGCGTCAAGGCCTGCCGAAGCAGACCGGGGTCCTCGAAAGAGTGGTCTAATGCGGTGCTTAGATCACGCATGAGCCTCAACCGTCAGGCTCTTGATCGGTTGGATCTAGTCGACGCCGTGCAGCAGACGGCTGTAGCGAATTGCAAACGGCCACTTCCAGAATTCCCAGAGCCGAGCACTGCCGTCGGTCGAGAAGAACAGGAATTTTGCCTTGCCCACAAGATTCTCCGCCGGGA
>CAZCVU010000339.1:0-3515 GCA_964501745.1 uncultured Flavobacteriales bacterium
CCTCGATGCCAGTTACATACATCAGGGTGGACCACTTCAATGGGGGTGGATCAAACTTCCTCGTGTAGCTCGAACTTGCCAGCCTCTATCTTGGTTATGTCGAGGATATCGGTGATCACCTGGAGCAGGTGCTGACCCGATTGGTTGATGTCCTTGGCATACTCCAAGTATTGGGGATTGCCGATCGGCCCCAGCATCGCCGTTTTCATTATCTCCGAGAAGCCGATGATGGCGTTCAACGGGGTGCGCAGCTCATGGCTCATGTTGGCGAGGAACTCGGATTTCGCCTGGTTCGCGGCTTGGGCCTGCCGCGTAATGTCCTGCAGGTGCTCTTCCGTGCGTTTGCGCTCGGTGATGTCGTGCAGCATGATCGTGAATACAAACTTTCCGTCGTGCACGAACTTGGAGATCGAGCCTTCAGCCGGAAACTCGCTGCCGTCCTTTCGCAAGGCGAAGATCGTCTGGCGATCGCTGAGCATGATCACGGAACGGGGCGATCGGGCAAAGCTTTCGACACTGTCCACGTGTGCTTCCCTGAAGCGGGCGGGCAGAAGCATGCCGAGAGGCTGCCCGAGCACCTCGTCTGCGGCGTAGCCAAAGATCGCCTCCGCCCCCTGGTTGTACAGCCGGATGAGCTGGTCCTCATCAACTGAAATGACAGCCTCCGGAGCGATATCGAGGATACCGGCGAACCGCTCCCGCGAGGCGCGAACCGTTTGGTCCGCATTCTTTAATTTGGCAAGGAGCCCGGCTGTGATCCAAATCACGAAAAGCGCGAGCATGCGGTTGCTAAGGACGACCCACAAGGTTCCACCCTCGGGGGAAAAGAGAAATCCGACGATGGTGAGGGCGGACGCGATGCCCGCGAGCAGCACAATGTGACGCGGCCTTTCCAGCCGCCACCCGACGACGAGGAGCGCCACGTATGGCACTCCTGCCGCGACTCCTAGAGGAAGCGATAGATCGATCGCCAGGATCGCCAGGGCGAGAACGACGGTGATCGCGATCAACCCGAAACTAGCGCGGTGCGATTTCACCATCTCCCTATCTCGACGATGCGACGGATCGAAATAGGTTTTGTCGCCATGCGGGTAGACATTCCTGTGTCACCCTTCGCGCCGGTGATCAAGGGCGGAGACGCTCCCGGGGAAAGGCGCCACCTGGCAAGAAATGAATGCGGTCATGGCTGTTCTTGGGTGCATCGAGTGCCCGGTATCGCGGGAGTGAGCAATACACCTTGCGCCGCGACCTATCCGAAAAAAAATTCAGCCTGTTCATGCCAGACAAAAGTGATTAAACAATGATCCAATTGTCAATTAGTTACCGCTGGTAGAATAAATTGGCGTGCCTGTGGTGCGAGTGTCTCCCCCTCCTCTCAATTAGTACTTCTTCTCGAAGGTCCAGTCGCGGAACACAGGTGGAAGCCACGAGCCACGCGTCGAGATCAAACCGGACAGCAGTGGGTCAAGCCCGGGCGTGACGGGAGGGTCGTTTCATCGACTCGTTGGTACTAGACGCAATCTCCGCCGGGTCCCGCCGCTCGATCAGGGTCAGCGCGTCGGTGACGATGTCGGTAATCTGGGCTTCGGTCCGGTGCGGCTGGAAGCACCGATGAAGCGCCATCGATGTCCGCATGAGGACCGAAAGCTGGTCCGGCGTCGGCTCCGCGCGCTGGCTGATGTCATGGATCTGTCGGACCAGTTCGGCGCAGATTGACGAGGCGCCGCCGAATTCGGTCCCGCGGACGCGTGTGATGAGGTCGGTGATCAAATACAGAACCCGCTTGAAGCGCGCCGTCCTGCCGACGCGGGGTTGGCCGGCCTCGAAGCTGCGGACGATCATTGCCACCAGAATGCCGATTTGCAGGTCGTAGCGGGCGATTTTCTGGTGATTGATGATGGTTATCGCCGCGGCGATGGATTCCGGCGTCGCGGCCACGGTGGGATCGTTGCGCGCCTTGGCGCGCAGCGAGTTGGGTACGGCGATTCGCGCGACGCCGGAAGCGCGCGAGAAGCCGCCGCGCCGGTCGGGTCCGATGTAGTCGACCGTGACGACGAATGGCTTGCGGTCATCGGCGATCGCCTTGATGCGGCTGTGGATCTGACCGGTGGTGAACGGCTTGACCAGCAGGTGATCGGTGCCGGTACTCAGGACGTCGCGCACACGATCCGGTGTCGCCGACCGGGTCGTAAGGATCACCCCGAGGAACGGATTCCGGCCCAGCGCGTTGTGGCGAAGCCGGCGCACCAAATTGCCGATGCCACCGTCGATCCCGCCAGCATCGCCGACCAGCAAATCGTATTCCCCGCCGGCCGATGCCAATTCCAGCGTCTTCGGGCAACCGGTGCTGTCGATTCGCCGGAACCCAATGGTCTCGAGCGCGTCGGCCGCCCCATCGGAGTACTTGGGCTGCGGATCAAACACCAGCACCTTGCAGCCCCGGCAGGTCATCGGCCTGGCGGAGTCGCGACTCGGATTGTTGTTTGGATCCGGCATGACGATCCCTGATCAATAATTGTATTATAGCGTTCAACATAATATAAAAGTCTTTGATTTGGTTTTTATTAAAAATAATAATGAATTTATGATCATTTTTTTATTTATTGTATTTAAGTTTGATTTAATTATTAACAATAAATAAAATCTATCACTAGTTTTTTGTATTCGATCATCGATTCCATATCGAACATCTGCAAGATCGGATCAATGCTGGAAATCAACACCTTATGGTATCTCTCATGCAGATCGCATTCGGGATGGTCTTTGCCCCGCAATCCCACCGCACCGCCTCCAGCTTTGACTTTTACGCGATTTAAACATACACAGCGTTGAATCGGCGCGGAATTCCATTGACGGACCAATTGGTTATGACGCGGACACTGTTCGGAACCGATGGCATACGGGGGCTCGCCAACGTCGAGCCGATGACGGCCGAGACGGCGCTTCGCGTCGGCATGGCGGCGGGCAAGATCTTCACCCGCGGCGATCACCGCCATCGCGTGGTCATCGGCAAGGACACCCGGCTGTCGGGCTACATGCTGGAGCCGGCCATGGCCGCCGGATTCACCGCCATGGGCATGGACGTGGTCATGGTCGGGCCCATGCCGACACCCGCCGTCGCCATGCTGACGCGCTCGTTGCGGGCCGATATCGGCGTGATGATCTCGGCCTCGCACAACCCGTTCCAGGACAACGGCATCAAGCTGTTCGGCCCCGACGGCTACAAGCTTTCCGACGGCACCGAGGCCGAGATCGAGCGCCTGATGGGCACCGACATCTCCGGTGCGCTGGCCGGCTCGCCCGACCTCGGCCGCGCCAAGCGGCTCGACGATGCCGAGGGGCGCTATATCGAGTTCGTCAAGAACACCTTTCCCAAGGGGTTGCGGCTCGACGGTCTAAAGGTGGTGATCGACTGCGCCCATGGCGCCGCCTACAAGGTCGCGCCCACGGCGCTGTGGGAGCTCGGCGCCGACGTGATCCCGATCGGCGTCGATCCCAACGGCTTCAACATCAAC
>CAZCVU010000340.1:0-3503 GCA_964501745.1 uncultured Flavobacteriales bacterium
CTCAAGCCATTGGATGGCATGCTGCGTGACCTTGCGATCATAGTCCTGATAGGGCGCTTCACCGGCATGGCTCTTCGTCACGTGCTGGTCCCAGCATCCTTTGAAAACGCGCTCAGCACCGACCGACCGCAATGTCACGGCGATCGAACCCCGGCCCTCGAAGACATGCATCGGCATGATCTCTTGGCTGAAACCGTTGTCGTTTTCGGCGCTGCGGAAGTGGAGCTTGCCGATCGCCGACACCGTGTGGCCCTGATCGCGAATGCGGTGCATCCAGCTCGGGATGCGGCCACCATACGGGGACGCGTTATCCCAGTAACGCGTCTGCTGCTGGTAACGGCCAGTCGCCAGCGCCGCACGGGCCGGACAGCACAGCGGGCTGGCGCAATAGGAGTTGGCGAAACGCACGCCGCCCTCCGCGATCCGGTCGAGCATCGGCGTCTGAACTACCGGGTGTCCATAACAGCCAAGCGCACCGCGGTTGTGGTCGTCACTCAGAAAGAAAATCAGATTGGCAGGTTCAACGTCGGCCATTGGCCTCTCCTTGGCAACCTGGCATCATATTAACGCAAAGTTGGGACTTAGGGCGCCGGGCCATAGTCGTTGCTACCGCTCTTGCCTCTGAGGAAGCCGCATTCCACCAACATCCAGATGCCACCGATTAACGGAACAAAGGTTATCAGCGACCAAACCCCCGACTTGTCGCGGTCATGCCAGCGCTTGGCACTGATCGCGAACCAAGGCCAAAGCATAGCGAACCGAACGATGATGGCAGGCACCAAGACCACCGGCTGAGCACTAGCGGCAAACGCAAAGAAGGAAATCATCAAACTGACGACGAACAGCACCAGCATGCCAAGCCACCAGCTGGCACGCCCGATCCGGCCGTCGAAGCCAAAAAAGTAGTTCAAGATATTCATCGTCAGCCCTCAGTCCCACATTGATCCGACACCTTCCCTGCTTGACCTACCGTTTACGGTAAGTTGCGCCGGATATCCAGCAGCAACAGATCCAGGCTAGTCGCTGGCCGCAGAGGCGAAGTACCAAACGCCGCACCTTCTTGGTAGAATTAACCCAGATTTGAACGTTGTCCGGAAGATGTCTGCTTAACTATCGCCGGCAGCCAATGGAGGAAGAAGACCGTGGATGTTGAGACACTTCGTCAAGGTAAAGGTTGGAGAGCCTGGTTAACTGCTGACATTCAGCTGCCTGAATTCCCAGTAGAGGTCAGCAAGACTGCGCTTTTGGTCATCGACATGACCTATCAGCAGGCCTCTCGCGACTATGGTCTCTGCAAAAAGATCGTAGACGCCGGTGCCGGCGACGATCTGGAATACTATCTAAATCGGGTGAGTGGCACCGTTGTGCCCAATATTGGCAAGCTGACGGAGGCATTTCGGCGCGTAAATCAACCCATCATCTACACGATCTGCGCGTCGTTGCGCGGTGACGGATCAGACCAGACATGGCGCCACCGGACAAACCTCATCAACACGGTCGACGACAAGGCCAACGTGATATTTGAGGAGATCACGCCGCAAAAAGGCGACATCCTGCTCGTCAAAACAGGTCAGAGCATCTTTATTTCGACAAACTGTGATCACCTGCTTCACAACATGGGCATCACAACCCTGGTCACAACCGGAGTCGTGACCAACGGTTGCGTCGAGGCCGCATTACGAAATGGCTCCGATCTCAACTATCGGATGCTGATGGCCGAGGATGCCTGCGCAACCTTGATGCCGAGCGCTCACCAGTACGTCGTCGAACACCTCGACAAGTACTGCTGCCATGTAAAATCAACGAACGAGATCTTGGATCTACTCGTTCAGAATGCCGCTTGATCTCGGGTCCAGGACGGAGAACTTATTCCAAAGCATCTGATTTTCCGCTGACCTAACGGCGATTGGCGAGCAGCGGGGACGAGGATGTTTGTCGGGAATCCGAAAGCGCCGAGCGCGCGGTGTTCAAATCCTCTTCTCCGATGAAGACAGCGCTTCTGCAGCCGCTGGAATACCGCTGCAACCTCCAGGTTGCGCCGATTCATACAAAACGCCGATGAACCTAAACTCGGGCTCCTTGATTAAGGTCAATGCCCGAATCGATTTCTCGTATTTACGGTAGGGGCGTCGGAGTTCATGGCCGTCACAATGTGGATGCCTAGCCATGATCACCGGCGAAGCGATTGTCGCCGCCACAGGCTGCTTGGCGGCCGTAGAAGTGAGGCTTTGGGAGGCCACACCGTCGCCAAAAGCCCGGCTGGAAGGGTAGTGTCATGCCGTTGGGAGATATCCTGGTCATCACCGACGACCACAAGAAGGCCGGTCGTGAGATTACAGATTTAGTACTGAAGACCTACAACGGAGAGAAGCTCTCAATCGCGATTGGCGCCGAGTCCGGGGCAAGTCGGAGATCAGCCACGTCGTCGCAAGCAGCCTGTTCAAATCAGAGAAACAGCTGAAGTCCTTTACCGTCCACACCGATGATTTCTTCGTGCTTCCCCACATGGAGAGGAACGAACTCAGGGTAAAATCCAATCTGGAAAGCGTCGGGCCGTCCGAGATCGATTTCAACGAACTGAACTACGTCCTACAGAGCTTTCAGACCGGCGGCCAGATTCTGCTTCCGGTTATGGAGTTCATCACCTCGTCCGCTTACAAGCTGCTGGTCGATTTCAAGGACGTCCAGGTCCTGATTTGTGAGGGCCTGTACGCACCCATGATCGACGTCACGATAAAGATGTTCATCGACATGACCTATCACGACAACGAGGATTTCAATGCCCTGCGGGGCAAGGAGGTCCCGGACGAATTCAGGCAACGGGTCCTGGAGCGGGAACATCAGGCCGTCAGCGAGCTCAGGAAACACGTCGATTACCTGATCACCAAGCAATATGCGCTGATCAAGTCGCAGGGAGGGACTCATGGGTGATTTTCATCAAACCGGCGTGATCTCGACACTGCCGCATTTTCCGGTCGCAAGCCTCGAGCGATTGGAGGCCGACCTGGAAAAATTCTCCAAGGCCAAGCCGATTACCTTGATCTTGCCATCCCTGATCGGTGAGCTCGACCGGCCGGCACTAGGGCGAATTGTGAATGAACTGAAACAGGTCAAATACCTGCACCAGATCATTGTGTCGCTGGACAAGGCCGATCGCGAGGGTTTCCGGCACGCCATGGATTTCTTTGGCATCCTGCCTCAGGACGTCAAGATCATCTGGCACGACGGGGACCGACTACAAAGACTCTACAACGTGTTTGACCAGGACGGGTTGAAGATCGCACACAGCGGCAAGGGTCGCGGTGTTTGGATCTCACTCGGATATGCACTTGCCGAGGGCCGCAGCCACATGGTCGCCCTTCACGACTGCGACATCATAAATTACGAACGCGGATTGTTGGCGCGGCTTTGCTATCCCATCGCCAATCCAAGCCTCAATTACGAGTTCTGCAAAGGTTATTACCCGCGGGTCAACGATCTGATATTCGGGCGAGTCACCCGGC
>CAZCVU010000341.1:0-3502 GCA_964501745.1 uncultured Flavobacteriales bacterium
GAAGAGGTGCACCTGGCGATTGCTGTGGACCTCGACTTCGAAGGTCTGGTAACGCCGGTAGTAAAAGAAGCGGGGTCGAGGACGGTTCCTGAATTGGCCCGCGAAATCCACAGCCTGGCTGAGCGGGCGCGCGGTCGGAAACTCCTGCCCGACGACATGAGCGGCGCAACGTTTACGATTTCCAACTCGGGCTCGTTCGGCACGCTGATTACGGCGCCGATTATCAGTCAGCCGCAGGTTGCCATCCTGTCGGTTGACGGCGTCACCAAGAAACCGGTTGTTGTCACGGGCGCAAGTGGCGACGAAGTCGGTGTTCGCCCAATCGGAATCTTGGCGCAGTCCTTTGATCACCGCGCCGTAGACGGCGCTTATTCGGCGGCGTTTCTCGGGAAGGTGAAGGAGGCTCTTGAGTCTCACGACTGGCAGTCAGAATTCGCAGAATAACTGCTTGTCACGACATCAATTCGGCGGATAGACGCACAGGCGCGCACCATCTTCAGGCCCGTTCTCACTAACGTATCTCAGACAGAAGGATAGTCGGATCATGGCGGACAATACGCTTAAGGACCACACGATCGGATGGATCGGGGCCGGTCGCATGGGATTTGCGATGGCCTCGCGTCTCCTAAAAGCCGGGGCTGACGTGGCGGTCTACAACCGCACCCGCGCCAAGGCGGAACCGCTCGCAGAGCTGGGAGCGAAGATCGTTGATTCGCCGGCCGAGCTGGCGGATCGGGATATCGTCTTCACGATGGTCGCCGGGCCCGACGATTTTCAGGCAGTGACGACCGGTGCCGACGGCGTTCTATCGGTTAAGGACAAGGTGCCTGGCCTGCTGATCGACTGTACGTCGATCTCCAAAGAGGCCGCCGCCCTAGTGCGCGCGGCTGCGGCCAAGGTCGGCACGAAAATGCTGGATGCGCCGGTTAGCGGCAACGCGAAGGTTGTTAGCGCCGGCCGGCTGAGTTTCGTCACCTCGGGCGACCGCGAGGCCCACGATGAGGCGCTGCCCTATCTCGAGGTGCTAGGCGAAGGTGTGAGTTACGTCGGCGAAGGTGAACTCGCGCGCATGGTGAAGATTTGCCACAACATCTTTCTCGGTGTTGTGACACAGTCGCTGGCCGAAATAACCGTGCTGGCCGAAAAGGGCGGGGTGCCACGGCACGCCTTTCTCGACTTCATCAACAAGAGCGTGATGGGCTCGATGTTCAGCCGCTACAAGACGCCTGCCTTCGTCAACCTCGACCTCACGCCGACCTTTACGCCGGTGTTGCTGCGCAAGGATTTGGACCTTGGGCTGAGCGCTGCGCGGGAGTTGGAGGTGCCGTTGCCGGTGGCGGGCTTGGTCCGCGAAATCGTGCAGACGCTGATCGGCAACGGTTATACCGATTGTGATTTTGCGGCCTTGTTGCCGCTTGAAGCCAAGGCCGCAAACCTTGACCTCGAGCCGGAAAATGTCGAAGTCGATTCGGGGCTTTAGGATAGTGTGCCGGTAGCGGCTGCTCGTGACGATGACTTCGGCCCGTTTTCCAAGGCCGAATGTACCGGTGCTCGATAGCCGGTTGGGAGAGTTCGACAATGGCGACCGACTTGTTTGACAATCATGCCCATATGGGCCCCAAAGTGGCGATTGAAGAAGCTGCTGCACGCGGGGAGACGGGGTTTCCGAAGAACCCGCCGGAAGCAATCTTCAGCGCAGACCGCAATCTGGAGACGATGGACAAGCTTGGCATCAAATACCGTGTCTTATCTCCGCCACCACTCCTCTACGGCTATGAACTGGCTGCCGCTGAGCAGCCTGAACATTGCCGCCGCCTCAACGATTGGATTGTCGAGGCAACGGACCATGACCGCCTATTGCCGATGGGTTTGTTGCCGTTTGGCGCGCCCAATGCGGTGGCCGACGAGTTGGAACGCTGCGTCGAGCAACTGGGAATGCACTACTTCGCGATTGGTACACATGTCGACGGCGCCCATCTTGACGAACAGGTTCCCGACGCGGTCTGGCAGAAGCTCGGAGAAGTTGGGGCGCTGGTAATGATGCATCCCTGGAACCAAAGGGATACTGAGCGGCTCGATGCGTACGACCTTGAGAACACTTTGGGTATCCCGTTCGAGACGGCGGTCGCCGCCGCCCGCCTGATCGGGGCCGGCGTGATGACGCGCCACGAAAAGCTCAAGATCATGCTCGCCCATGGCGGCGGTGCTTTGAATGGAGTGCTGGACCGAATGGACAAAGCCTGGTCGATATTCGGCAAGGGTAAGGATGCGCCGAAGCCATCGGAAGTCGCCGGCAGGTTCTATTACGATACGGTTGTCTTCGACCCGGAACATTTACGGTTTTTGGGCGAACTGGTCGACTCCGACCATATATTGTTTGGCACCGACAGCCCGTTCGGCATGGGAATCGACGATCCTGAAAGTTTGCTCGAGGCGGCCGGGGTGAGCGTTACCGACACTGCCTAGAGCAATGCGTGGCGTCAGCTCTGCACCGACGCGCGCGCTAGCTGGCCATCAGGAACGGGTTGTCGTCGACCCGATCGAACCACTCGGTCGACTCGTTCCAATAGTCGCTGCGCTCTTTTAACCAGCCATCCTTGTCTCGCTGATCGACCCAGTTGTTGAACAGGTTGAGCGCGTCCGCGTCGCCTTTGCGCATGCCAACGCCGACGCAATAATACTCAAGCGGATAGAGGCCGGGTGGAATGAAGAACGCGTCGGGGCGCTGCAATAGCGTAAACCGCGGTTTCGGGTCGTTCGAGATTATGGCGTGCGCCTCGCCGTCAAGGACCGCCTGGAGACATTTGGCATCGTCTTCAAGCTGCTGATCCTGAGCCTCGGGGAAATAGTCCCGCCAGATATTTTTCGCAACTGCCGCGCCACGGCGTACGAGCTTGATTTCCGGTTTGTTGAGATCGGCGATCGTGGAAATCCTCCCTTCGTGCTGCTTACCGACCAGCATGCCGACACCAATCCACTTGTAGGGGATTGAGAAATTGATTTCCAGATTACGTTCCGGCGTTATGCCAATGCCAGAAATGATGACGTGGAAGGTTCCTGCCTGGAGTTCGGGTATCAGCTTCGCATAGGGTGTCGGTACAAGCTCAAGCTCGACTCCGAAATCTTTCGCGAGCCGCCTGGCGACGTCAATTTCATAGCCGATCCACTCGCCACCTTTGTCTTGCATCGCCCAGGGATGAAAACTCCACATGCCGACACGAAGGGCACCCTGTATCTTGATCTCCTCGACAATGCTCGCTGCCGCGAGCTCGTTCATCACGGATTGTGTCATCTCAGTCCAGCTCCCTTTCTTCCCTACGTGATTGGGGCTGACGCTAGCATGCCGTAACGGTCCAGATACATAGGATCGCAGCACGGCCCGGTCATATCGCTCTATCAACAGCTCTCCATCTATTGAATTGGATCCATGGCAATAGAACTGTTCAATGCGCGGCCCGCCTGCGATCATCGCATCACCGGATCGGTCGAAAGTTCGATACCA
>CAZCVU010000342.1:0-3494 GCA_964501745.1 uncultured Flavobacteriales bacterium
TGTCCTGCGCCGCGAACGATATATTTATAGCTGGTCAACTGCTCCGCACCGACTGGACCGCGGGCGTGCAGTTTGCTGGTTGAAATGCCGATTTCCGCGCCCATGCCAAATTCGCCGCCATCGGCGAACTGGGTCGAGGCGTTGTGCAAGACGATACCGCTGTCGACTCGCGAGAGAAAGGTTTCAGCTGCCGCCGCGTCTTCGGTGACAATCGATTCGGTATGATGTGAACCGTAGCGTTCTATGAAGGCGATGGCGCTGTCCAGTCCGTCGACTACCTTCACCGCAATGATCGCATCAAGATACTCTGCCGGCCAGTCGGCGTCGCCGGCAGGAACGATGCGATCGTCGATCTCGCGTGCCTCGTCGTCGCCGCGAACCTCGCAGCCGGCCTCGACGAGCTTGTCGACAATGCCTGGCAGTTGTGCGGTAGCAACGCTGCGGTCGATCGCCAGATTCTCGGCCGCGCCACAAATACCGGTTCGCCGCATCTTGGAATTGAGCACAACCTCCCGTGCCATCGCCGGTTCGGCTGCTTCGTGCACATAAACAGTGCAAACTCCCTCCAGATGAGCCAGCACAGGAATCCGCGACTCTGCCATCACGCGTTCGATCAGCGAGCGCCCGCCGCGCGGGACGATGACATCGATCAGATCCGCCAATTGCAGCATGGCACCGACCGCTGCGCGATCCCGCGTCGGTATCATCTGCACGCAGTCGGGCGGCAAACCGGCGGCAGCCAGTCCCTTCTGCAAACAGGTGGCAATAAGGGTCGAGGAATGGAAACTCTCGGATCCGCCACGCAGGATTGCGGCATTGCCCGACTTCAGGCAAAGACCGCCTGCGTCAGCCGTTACGTTCGGGCGCGATTCGTAGATGATGCCGATCACGCCGAGCGGCACTGTCACACGGGCAATTCTGAGGCCGTTGGGCCTTTCCCACTCCCCCAGCTGGCGGCCCACCGGATCGCTCAGTTGTGCGACCTCCTCGAGGCCCACCGCCATTGCCTCGATGCGATCTGGCGTCAACAGCAGTCGATCACGTAAAGCCGCACGGAGTCCCTTCTCTTCGGCGTAGGTCACATCAGCTGCATTTGCCTCTTCGATCGATTTGGCAGTCGCCCGTATGGCGACCGCCGCGCCGCCGAGTGCTTGGTTCTTGGTCGCATCGTCCGCGCGTGCCAAGACCCGGGCGCTGGCGCTCGCCACCTCGGCGATTTCGCGAACCTCGGTCATGACACCGTCTTGTTCAAACGCTTCAGCGATGGTCATCGTTGCGGTCCCATCTTCGTCAGCTAACTACGAGATCGTCGCGGTGGATTAATTCATCGCGGCCACGATAGCCGAGAATCGCCTCTATTTCACCGCTCTTGTGTCCAGCGATAAGCGCTGCGTCGCTCTTCGCATAAGCCGAAAGTCCGCGTGCCACCTCGCGTCCGTCACGAACACAGACGCGTACCAAATCGCCGCGCTCAAATGTCCCTTTGACTTCGACGACGCCCGCTGGCAATAGGCTCGTGCCGCGCTGCAGGGCCTGTTCGGCACCGTCGTCAACGACGATCACTCCCAGCGGCTGTAGTGAACCGGCGATCCAGCGTTTGCGTGCCGTCAGCGGATTGGCCTGCGGTAGGAACCAGGTGCAGCGTGCACCCTTCTCAATCTGGCCTAGCGGATGCAGATCGGTGCCCAATGCGATCGCCATCCGGCAGCCCGAAGCGACGGCGATTTTTGCAGCCTGTAGCTTGGTTGCCATGCCGCCGGACGAGTAGCCGGGGGGTGGATTGCCCGCCATGGCCTCGGTTTCGGACGTGATCTCATTCACCTCGGGAATATGGCGGGCCTGCCTGTTCTGCCGTGGGTCCACGTCATAGAGACCATCGATGTCGGACAGCAAGACCAGCGTGTCGGCGCTGATCATTGCGGCGACTCGGGCCGCCAGTCGGTCGTTGTCGCCGAATCGGATTTCCTGTGTCGCCACCGTGTCGTTCTCATTGATCACCGGGATCGCTCCCAATTGGAGCAGCTGGCTCAATGTATTGCGTGCGTTGAGATGCCGCCGCCGCTCTTCGGTATCGGCAAGCGTCAGGAGAATCTGCGCCACGGTCAGATCGTGGCGTGCAAGCGTCGCCTGATAGGCGTGTGCCAGGCGGATCTGTCCGGTTGCCGCGGCCGCTTGCTTTTCCTCGAGCCTCAGTGAGTGGTTGGTGAGGCCGAGATGGCGCCGCCCGACGGCTATCGCGCCTGAGGACACGACCAAAACCTCCTGGCCACGGCCGCGGCACTTTGCAATGTCGTCGGCTAGAGCGTTCAACCAGTCATGTTGAATCTCTCCGCTGTCTTCGTCGACCAACAGCGCCGAACCGATCTTGACGATCAGGCGCCGCGCGTCCGTGAGGCGGTGAGTGCCGGCATTGCCGGCTTCGCTGCGTCCTGTTCTCTTGCTCACGGTTGCCATCCCTGGGCTGCGGGCAGTGTCAGGTCGGCGCCGCGCGCAGCTTGAATCACCTCGAGCAGCGTCGTCACCACCAGGTCGACACCCTCGCCGCCGGCGCCGGACAGCGTCAGCACTGGAGCACCGGACGCTGTCGCCAAGTTCGCGGCCTTTCCCTTGATCTCGTCATCGTTTAGTGCGTCACACTTGTTGAGTCCGACGAGTTGTGGCTTTGCTTCCAGTTCGCCGCCGTAGCCGGAGAGTTCCCGCTGGATGGTCCGATACGCTTCGACCACGTCGTCGAGCGTGCCATCCACCAAATGCAGCAACACGCGGCAGCGCTCGATGTGGCCAAGAAAACGATCGCCGAGCCCCTGACCCTCGTGTGCACCCTCGATCAGGCCCGGGATATCGGCGAGCACGAACTCCTCGCCTCCCGAGTAGACGACACCAAGCTGTGGATGCAGGGTCGTGAACGGATAGTCCGCGATTTTTGGCCGCGCCCGCGATACGGCCGCAAGGAACGTCGACTTGCCGGCATTGGGAAGCCCGATAAGGCCGGCATCGGCAATCAGTTTCAGGCGCAGCCAAATCACCGATTCCTGACCCGGCTGTCCGGGATCGGCGCGGCGCGGCGCCCGATTGGTCGATGATTTGTAATGCGCGTTGCCGAATCCACCGCGACCGCCTTCGGCGATGACCACCTCCTGGTCCGGTTCGGTCAGGTCAGCGAGCAGCGTGCTGTTGTCCTCGGCAAAGATCTGCGTACCTGCGGGCAAGGCCATTGTCACCGATTTTCCCGCGGCGCCGGTCCGCCCCTTGCCCATGCCGCCGCGCCCCTTGCCGGCCTTGATGTGCTGGCGGAAGCGGAAATCAATCAGGGTGTTGAGACCGCTCACCGCGTGGGCAATCACATCGCCGCCGCGTCCACCGTCACCGCCGTCCGGACCGCCGAATTCGACGAACTTCTCGCGCCGGAAACTCAGGCAGCCGTTACCGCCGTCGCCGCTCTTGATATACACCTTGGCTTGGTCGAGAAATTTCATCGCCGTGCCCTGCGTCTA
>CAZCVU010000343.1:0-3478 GCA_964501745.1 uncultured Flavobacteriales bacterium
CGGTCATGGCTGATGATGACAGCCGAGCCAGCGAACTCCTCAAGCGCGTCTTCCAGCGCTCGCAGCGTGTCGACGTCGAGATCGTTGGTCGGCTCGTCGAGCAGCAGCAGGTTGGCTCCCTGTCGTAGGATCTTCGCCAGATGGACGCGGTTACGCTCGCCGCCTGAGAGTTGCCCAACCTTCTTCTGCTGGTCTGCACCGCGAAAATTGAAGGCGCCGACATAGGCCCTGCTTTGCATCTTCTGCTTGCCGAGCTCAATCTCGGCTTCGCCCTGCGAGATTTCCTCCCATACGCTCTTTTCGGGATCGAGCGTATCGCGAGATTGGTCGACATAGCCGAGCTTCACGCTATCGCCGACGCGCAGGCTGCCGCTATCGGCTGCTTCGTCACCGGTAATCATTCGGAACAATGTCGTCTTGCCCGCGCCATTTGGCCCGATTACACCGACAATCGCCCCCGGCGGCAGGCGAAAATTCAGATCATCGATCAACAGGTTATTGCCAAATCCTTTGCGCAGGTGCACCGCCTCCACCACGAGGTCACCAAGTCTCGGGCCTGGCGGCATGACGATCTGGGCGCTGCCCGGCGTGCGTTCACCACCTTCGACCAGTAAACGCTCATAGGCAGAAATCCGCGCTTTCGCCTTAGCTTGACGGGCTCTGGGACTAGCCTGGATCCATTCGCGCTCACGTGCCAGTGTTGCCAGCCGAGCGTTCTCCGCCTTGCCCTCCTGCGTCAGCCGCTGCTGCTTCTGCTCAATCCAGGAAGAATAGTTTCCTTCGTAGGGAATGCCATGACCGCGGTCGAGCTCAAGGATCCAGCCCGTCACATTATCGAGGAAATAGCGGTCGTGGGTCACCATAACGACCGTGCCTGGATACTCGCGCAGATGCCGCTCAAGCCAGGCGACGGATTCGGCATCGAGATGGTTGGTTGGCTCGTCGAGCAATAGCAGATCCGGCTTTTGCAGGAGCAGTCGCGCGAGCGCGACTCGGCGCGCTTCACCACCGGAGAGCGTGCCGACGTCGGCATCGGCGGGCGGACATCGCAGCGCTTCCATGGCCATCTCGACCGTGCGCGACAGATCCCAGGCGTCGGCTGTGTCGATCTGTTCCTGAAGCGCCGCCTGCTCGTCAATCAAAGCCGTCATCTCGTCGACATCGACGACTTCGCCCAACAACTCGCTTACGGTTGCGAAGCGATCCACGACGGCCTTGATCGGTGCCAGGCCTTCAAGCACGTTTCCCTCGACGGTCTTGTCGGGGTCGAGCTGCGGTTCCTGCGGCAGATATCCAGCCGTGGCGCCGTCAGCGATCCAGGCTTCGCCATTAAACTCCTGCTCGATCCCCGCCATGATGCGAAGCAGTGTCGACTTGCCGGCGCCGTTGTAACCGATGACACCAATCTTGGCGCCGGGCAGAAAAGCGAGCGTGATATCGTGCAAGACCTCCCGGCTTCCCGGATAGACCTTGGTCAGCTGTTTCATCACGTAGACATACTGGTATGAGGCCATGTTCTTCGCTCTTGCGCGCCGGTGATTGGTCCAGCTGCGGCTGCCCGCCGCCAACCAGGGTAGACCCGTCGCGGGTTCTAGCGCAGACCGGGCCATGGCTTCAATCACCACATAATAAAGTCAGGGCGCCAAGAATTAATATTGAGTTGGGAATTGAGCGTTGCAAAGGTTGCACCGCGCTTGAAACTCGAGCCTTGAAGTCGCAGAGCGACGACATCACATCATTGCCAGCCAGATCGTCCGATCGTTTGGCCTGGGCCAGGAGAGGGAATTCGCCAATGAGCTATGCCACACCCTTGCCGCGGAGACAGGTCGCCGCCTTATTCGCCGTCGCGCTGACCGCCGGGATATTTGCCGTAATCCTCCCCACTTCAGCCGCCGAACCGTCGATCTACGCGAAGCGCGGTATTGCTATTAAGGGTGCGGATCCGGTCGCCTACTTCACGGAGGGCAAGCCGGTTTCGGGGAGCAAGAAATTCGAGACGGAATGGATGGGAGCAAAGTGGCGCTTTGCCTCAGCGCAGAACCGCGACATGTTTCAGTCGAACCCCGAAAAATACGCGCCGCAATACGGTGGCTACTGCTCTTACGCGGTCTCCCAGGGCTACACTGCCAAGATCGACATCGATGCCTGGGCGATCGTCGACGGCAAGCTCTACCTAAATTACTCCAAGAGCGTCCTGCGCATCTGGGAGACGGATATTCCTGGCCATATTGCAAGCGCCAACAAGAACTGGCCAGGCGTTCTAAACTAGAGACAGTGCCCAAGTCAGGAAGTTCCATATTGCCGCAGCAGAATGATCCGGCTGGTCATATAGTTTGGCGCGTGTTGCGCTTGGCGGCCGGACGCATTCCACGCTATCCTGCGTACCAGCACCTACTGACTAGGCCATGAGACGATTGGCCGGACAGACTACAACGCCGGGGCGCCACGCGACTCCGGAGCAGGGAGGCTGACATGGCCAAAAAAGCGAAAACGGACTGGGGCGTATCGAAAGAAGCGGCGCGCGTGCATCGCGAGGCGCTCGTCTGGGATAACACACTGCCATGGACGTCCGGGAACATGGTGGAAAGGCGCGCCACGTATCTGCCGCGCATGAAGGCTTCCGGCTACGATGTGGTGTCACTGACGCTCGGTGGCGACCGCACCAAGATGCCGGAGTCGATCAAGAAGATTGCCGAGGAGCGCAACTACTTTCTGGCGCACCCCGACGACTATGTGCTGGTCGAAACGGCCGAGGATATCGAACGTGCCAAGCGCGAGAAGAAACTGGGGATCATCTTCCACTTCCAAGGCACCAACCCGGTCAACTACGACATCAACATGGTGGCGACCTACTACCAGCTTGGCATTCGCCACATGCTGATGGCCTACAACCTGCGCAATGCCGTGGGTGACGGCTGCAAGGAGCGCACCGACGAAGGTCTGTCGCGCTTCGGCGTGCAGCTGGTGGAGGAGATGAACCGGGTCGGCATGGTGGTCGACTGCACCCACACTGGCCACAAGACGACAATGGAGGTAATGCAGGTCTCGAAGGCGCCGGTGGTGTTCAGCCACTCCAACGCGAAGGCGCTGAAGGAGCATCCGCGCAACATCGCCGACGATCAGATCAAGGCCTGCGCCAAGACCGGCGGCGTCATCGGCATCAACGGCCTTGGTATCTTCCTCGGCGACAACGACAACTCGACGGAGACCCAGATCCGCCACGTCGACCATATGGTCCAGATGACGGGTCCGGATCATGTGGGCTTCGCACTTGACTGGGTGATTTATGGCCCAGAAGCCGTGCCGAGCGCCTGGAACCCGCCGGCGCCGGGCGACGTGCCGTGGCCGGAGATCAAACACGTCGTGCCCGAACAGATGCCGGCCTTCACCGAAGGCCTGCTAAAGCAGGGTTACAAGGACACAGACGTCGCCAACATCCTTGGCGGCAACTGGCTCAGGATCGCCAAGCAGGTCTGGA
>CAZCVU010000344.1:0-3464 GCA_964501745.1 uncultured Flavobacteriales bacterium
CCCCTGCTTTCGGCGTTTAAGAATTTCCTCTGGGATCAAAGGCTTCATCGCCCGCCGCAAGATTTTCTTACCATCGAGACCTGCCTGCCTGCGTTTGTACACTTCATCTTCGTCTATTTCCGGCGCACGATGGAGGTCGTGCAACTTGAAGTTCGGTGGCAGCTGCAAAACGAAGTCAACGAGGTCGTTGTCCATGAACGGAACCCTCGTCTCAAGGGAATGCGCCATGCTGAGCTTGTCCTCCATGATGAAAAGACCGTGCAGAAATGTCTTGGCCTCGAAGTACAGAGACGCATCGATAACGTCATCGATGGTCTGGACCGGGTGCGCATACCCTTGGAAAACGTTTCGGAACTCATCACGTGGGTCATGGTTTCGGACCCCTGCCCACGTCCGTTCGTTGAAAAAGGAAGGGCGATCCTTGTCGGGTACTAGACGCTGCCAGTAGTCATAGTAGGCGTCGTAGTAGCATTTTGCCTCTCCAGACTGGAAGCCTCGATAGTACCGCCAGGGGTACCCTGCGAAGAGTTCATCCCCGCCGCTGCCTGAGAGCACCACTTTGACAAAATGGCTGGCCAACCTTGCAACGTAGTAGTTGGGGTAACACTGGCCAACCCGAAGATCTTCCTGATGCCAGATAAGTTCTGGCAGAACGTGCTCCATGTCTCCCGCATGGAGCACCACCTCATAGTGCTCTGTCTTGTAGCGATTCGCCATCAATTCCGAAGCAGCCCGTTCGTCTGCGCCGAGTTCTAAACCTGAAGCAGACGAGAGATCGAATCCACCGGTGAATGTGTGCATCCGCGGCATATGTCGCGCCGCTACTGCCGTTATCGAGCCCGAGTCGATCCCACCACTCAAATACGCTCCGACGGGCACATCAGAAACGAGTTGGCGCTCAACTGCTCGCTCGAACAGGTGAAAAACGTGCTCGGAAGCCTCCTCATAGGACCCGTCAAAGCGATCTTTACGGAACTCGTAATCCCAGTAGCGAACGGGGCGGGCTGCATCCAGCCGGCTTGGATCTAGCATGAGCGTGCATGCCGGTGGCAGCAACCTTATGGAATCGAACAAGGTCAGGTCGCTGAAGATATTTTGAAACGTGAAGTACTCGCTCAGCGCTTCTGGGCATACCTGCGCGCTGACGGCAGGATGCTGCAGGAGCGCCTTGATCTCGGAGGCAAAAAGAAACTCTTTAGCCGCCCAGCAATAGTACAGCGGCTTGATGCCATAGCGATCCCGCGCAAGAAACACTCTCGGGAGCACGTGACTAACGGCACCATCGCGCGGTCGACCATCGTAGATCGCCAACGCAAACATGCCATTGAACCGCTCGACGCAGCTAGGGCCCCACTCCTCGTACGCGTGGAGGGCTACCTCGCTGTCGGTACGTGACTTGAACCGATGCCCGAGAGTCTCAAGTTCGTCGCGTAGTTCGCGAAAATTGTAGATCTCCCCGTTGTAAGTGATGGCCGCATCGCCTTGCTCGTTCAACATCGGCTGCCGGGCAGCCGATGTGAGGTCGATAACCGCCAGACGACGGTGTCCCAAGCCCACAGGTCCCACCACATGATGCCCCTCGCCGTCCGGTCCGCGATGAACAAGAGCCTCGGTCATTCTTGCGAGTATCGTGGGATCCGCCTGGACACCCCGCAAATTCACGATTCCGGCAATGCCGCACATCAGATCAGGTGGGCTGTGGGGCAGTTGCAGAAGCAGAGTCACTCTGCCGCCATGCAACGACTGACCGTAGTCCCTCCTCGAGCGGCACTTGTGCCACGAATCCAAGAAGGCGTTCTGCTTTTTCCGTGCTACCTACCCGATGAGTCACGAACATCTGTTCCTCGGGCTGATACTCAGGGACGAGTCTTGATCCCGTCAGAGCGAGCAACTGTGCTACTAGCTCGTCAATGCTGGTCTTGACACCCATGCCAATGTTCACGCATTCGTCAGTCGCATCGCTCTTCAGAGCCAGAATATTTGCCCGGGCGACGTCATCAACATGAACGAAGTCGTAGCTCTGTGATCCATCGCCAAAGATGACCGGTGGGAGGCCGCGTTCGATCCGGTCGAGTACCTTCATTATGACACTCACGTATGCGCCCTTATCATCCATCCTTGGCCCGTAGACATTCATGTATCGAAGCCCGACATAGTCAAGTCCATGTTGTTCAAAAAAGCTGCGAAAAAACTGCTCTCCAGCGATCTTGGTTGCCCCGTACATCGTCCGGTTGTTGAACGGATGGTCTTCTGTCATTGGAGTGACCACAGCGTTTCCATACACGGAGGCCGATGACGAGTAAACAACTTTCCTGACGCCCGCGCGCGCGGCCGCTTCAACGACGTTGTAGGGACCGACGACGTTGACCTCGACCGCCGATCGTGGCTCGTGCACGCATTCGAAAAGCCACAGGGCAGCCAAGTGGAAAACTCCCGCGGCGTTTTCCAGCAAGCCCTCAAGACAATCGGGTGAAGTGATGTCGCCCTCGACGACCCTCACACGCGGATCGGCCAGGGAACGCTCGATGTTCGCCAGCCCACCACGGACGAAGTTATCAATCACGACGATCTCTCGAACGGGTTCCGCAAGCAGTTGGTCGACGATGTGGGAGCCAATGAAACCGGCACCGCCAATCACGACGATCTTCTCATTGGTCAGGTTCATGGTTCTTTAGATGGGTCAACAGGCGATGACTCGGGGGAAGTCAAACGAAGATCCTCAATCGGCTCGATCGGCTCCGGTGCGTGCCAGCTGGACTGGGAACGAACGTATCCGTGTAGCGCAAGCCAAGGGTAGGCATCGTTGCCAGTCTCGGCGACATTCAGCACGGCAAAACTAACCGTCTGTCGCACCCAATCAACGTCGTAGCCGTCGGTGCGGTTCAAACACAAGGTCACAGTATACGTTCTGTGCACAAGCGTCAGATCCAGTTCGACCTCTATGCAGTGCCAACCTGGAGTCAGCGAATAGGCCACCTCCCCGCGGTCGGTGCTGTACGCGCACGCCACTTCCGTGCCGTCGAGAGCTGTTATGACCACACCCGCTACAACCGATTCCACGGCCTGTATTACTTCGAGGGTCATACGAACACGAAACCGTTGTCCAAAATACAACTCGGCAGCAGGTCGATCGTCGACCGTAAGCACCTCGGCACGGCGGAATCGTGCCTCGCCCGTCCCCGAACGCACAGCATCCTCCGCAATGACGCCGCTCGACGATGACGCTGTCGCAAGACCAAGATAACGTTCAATGACTTGGTCAACTGGACCTTCAGAAATCACGCGGCCTTTGTCGAGCAGGAGCGCCCGCCCACAGAGCGCCTTTATTGCGGCCATGTTGTGGCTAACGAATAACACGGTGCGTCCCTGCTGCACTACGCTCTCCATTTTTCCGAGGCACTTCTTCTGAAACTCTGCATCACCAACTGCGAGCACCTCGTCTACAAGTAAAATTTCAGGCTCAA
>CAZCVU010000345.1:0-2660 GCA_964501745.1 uncultured Flavobacteriales bacterium
TCAGTTGGTAGAGCAGGTGGCTGTTAACCACCTTGTCGGCGGTTCGAGTCCGTCCCGGGGAGCCAATTATCGCAAGGGGTTGAGCCTAAATGGGTTCAGCCCCTTGTTTATTGAGCGACTACCGCCTTCTGTGCCGTTGCGCAGCGTCAGATGACGAGCATTCTTTATGTGGATCGGCTTGGTGCGGGCCTTCAATATTGGCAGTGCGTCAAGTTGTCAGGGCCGTGCCGCAACGCTCATTCGGATTTAATGAAGAATGCGCCGAGCGCCGCCGCGACCAGGCCCTGCAGCGGCCCCAGATACAGGTTCGACTGCCGCATCAGCTCGAGGGCCGGCAGCTGCGTGAGGGGTTGAGCCAGGATGATCGTCAAGACAACCAGCAGGTAGGCCGCGGATAAGCCAAAGGCGACGCGAAACATGAACCTGTCGGCGTTGCGCCGAGCGCTCCCCTCGCCGCGCGAATCAACCACCAGGACGCCAATTATCAGCGACAGCGTCGGCATTACACTTGGCAATAGCCAGCCCCAGGCGGCATCCGCCTGCCCGTCATACTTGCCAAAGATCGTCTGCAGCACCAGCAGCAGGAAGGCAATGCCGCAGGCGACGAGCCACAGCGTCGCAAGCCGCACCTTGCATGTCCGCATGGGAATACTCACTGCAACGCCTGCCAAACACCTGCCCGCTCCAGATGCATCCTGCCCAGCAGCTGGCTCGGCGCAATCAAGTTTGCAATTTGCTGGTTCTCCCGTGCTTCGAATTCGTAAATCAAGGCCGTACAAGCGAACCCTGGGGCGAATGGAAGTGCAGCAACGGAGGTTGGCAGAATGTTGAAGCCTTCAGCGATGAAATTGTCCATTTCCTCACGCGAAACCACTGCGTCGGATAGACTAAACGGCACCGGTGTGATGACAAAGACGATCGTCCGATATCGCCCGACGCGGGTCGTAAAGAGGCCGCGTAGATATTTCACAAGCTCGCGAGCGCCCGCCAAACCAGGGCTAGCACTCCATCGCTCATCACCCGATTTCGGCGTGCCATCGTCATTGATCTGCTCGATGCGCGTGACGATAGCAAAACCCTGGGGCACGGCAAAATAGGATCGCTCGAAGTAGCCCGTCGAGTCGAGTGCGTCACGAATCTGCCGCTCGACATCGCCGAGCGTCAATTCCGCAACTCCGGCCTCGGTGAAGAACTGCAATGGCACAACTTGCGATGCCGAGGCACGCGGCGGCGGCCAAGGGAACGACGGCATCGCCGGCTCATGCGCCGCCGGTGGCGCAGAGGCGGCGGCCATAGATTCGGGCGCCCCATTTTTTGGCTGAGAGACCACCTTGGTTTCGCCGTTGGCCGCCGCCGGCGTCTCCTGCTCACAGCCAGCAAGGACCAGCGCCGCCGCCAACCCAAGCCCTGTGAGGACTTTCCTGCGCAGTTTATTCATGGGACGAACAAGGTACGTCTTCGATAGAGGTTCGTAGCGAACATTTCTGTCTCATCAAGCAAGACAATCGACAACAATCCGCATCCGGCAAAGTCTAAACCAGAACCGGCGGTAAGCCCAGACGCACCGTCAGTCTTCTCCTAGATCAAGCGCCGGCAGGGGGACTCCGGCACCTGTCGCCGCGATACGTATTGCACCATATAGCGTGGACGTTACCGCCTTGATCAGGCGCTCGACGGTCGTATTGGCCAGCGCTCTGAGATTGCGAATGAAACGCTCGACCATCATGTCCAGCTCGTCCAGCTCCTCCTGCACCTCCTGTTCATCTATCTCACCGCTGGCATAGCCCTCGGCTATCAGTTTGGTGAAGCTGGCAATCGACTTCGCCTTGGTCGCCGAATAACCCCGCAAGAGTTTTACGTCCTTCGTCAAGACATCGCTCATGGCGCTGGCGATATCGCCGATCAGGTCATCAACGGAAATAGCCATTTTTTGGTTACTCCTCTCGGGATCGGGTGGGTCAGCGATTGCGGTTGAGAATGTCACGCTCATAGATGAGAGCGTCGTGCAGCACATCAATCAAAACGACGCGGCGGCGCTCAACAAAATTCTTCGACACTTTGCTCTGCGGCGGCGCCGGTGCGGGCGCCAAGTCTGCGGGCTTAAGCCCTCGTCCAATCACCCAGTCGGCATAGGCCTTCCGGTAAGCCTCGATGGCGACCTGAAAACCCGCCTGGCAGCTTCAAACTGAGCCAGATCGCCGACAGCTGCCACATTCTCGCGATCTCTTTTGGCGAGCTTTTGGAGATTGCGAAGATAGTCCTCCATGTAGCCGGCCGTCGCATTCGCGTAGCGATCCCCCTCCGGCGCACCTGTCTCTCGTTCGCCGCTAGCCGCAGCGGTGATTTTGGGTGGTGCGGGAATGACGATTAGATTCTGGAAAAAGTCTACGAGCTTCCCTGACGGCGCCGGGCGAGCCTCGGCATAGACCTTGATAGCCCCGGCCCGGCCGGCCAACGCAACATAGGTCTTCTCCCGCCCCTGATAGCCAGCTGCAGGAATCCCATCGGCGAGGGACGCGAAGAAGGTCTCGGTCTCCAAGGTCAAGGT
This sequence comes from uncultured Flavobacteriales bacterium, assembly GCA_964501745.1. Lineage (GTDB taxonomy): Bacteria > Pseudomonadota > Alphaproteobacteria > UBA8366 > CAVOAK01 > CAVOAK01. The sequence continues at coordinate 2,549 of CAZCVU010000345.1, forward strand.
TTCAATCTCCTTGACTATCCGGGCGTCGTAGCTGGGTTCGAGCTGGACCGTGCAGCCGACGAATATCAGCGCGGCTACGGCGATGCCGACAAAACGCCCTACGAAGTTGGCG
>CAZCVU010000345.1:2670-3463 GCA_964501745.1 uncultured Flavobacteriales bacterium
TCGCCTGCCGGACACAGTGTTGGCGAAGCGTAGGCGCCAGCACCTCGCTAGGTCCTGCGAACGGCACGATCCGCCAAGATTTCGCTAGCCGCAGCAGCCGCTTGGCGAAACTTCCCCTTGCCGTAAGCATACCCACCTCCCCGTAGATCATCACTTCTGCCAGCTAATTCCGAATGTTCCAATCGCTAAGCGGTAGCCTAACAACACCCTGCCCTCAATCGGAAATTGCATACGGAACCCGGCAATCTGCTTGCTGGACCGGCAATCTGCCTGCCAACCTAGCAAATCGTTGATACCTACGTCGCGCCGATTGCTCCACGTGCAAGCTGCCGGCCGAAGGAGTGTCTAACCCCTACGTTCCTTTTGGAATCTCCGGTGCACGCCGAAAGCGATGCACAGCCAAAACAGGCTTCTGATCAGCATCGCGCCGACGGTACGGGCTTCATATGCTCCACCCATCAGGATTTGCACGCCGAAGGCGATAAAGATCGCAATCGTCAGGATCGCGATCGCAAATGCCAGCGGCCTGATCCAGGGCCGCCACAGGGCCAACCCGGCAGCGCCCGCGATATAGGCAAATCCGGCAAGGAAGTTGAACCAGACGACGAATGGCACGTAGTTTCCTGCAGCTTCGCGCCCGGCCCCGTCGATGAACAGGACCTCGCCCCCTGATTTAAGGGTTAAAGCGCCAAAGACGCCTGCGAAAACAGCGACCGCAATGGCCCAGCGCGGCCGCATCATTTGATCGCTCATATTGTGTTGCCAGAGCTTTATGTTTCCCGTTGCATCGAAC
>CAZCVU010000346.1:0-1420 GCA_964501745.1 uncultured Flavobacteriales bacterium
CAAGTTCACGCGATTGCAACGGCTGCTGTGCGGGAGGCTGGGAATGGCGCGGCCTTCGTCCGTGAAGCTGAGCAGCGCTGTGGGCTACGAATTCAGGTGCTAAGCGGTGAGGAGGAAGCCCGCATCTCGGCGTTGGGCGTGGTATCGGCCTTTCCAGCAGCGGACGGCGTTATGGCTGACCTCGGAGGCGCCAGTGTCGAACTGGCGGAACTCGATTGCGGGCAGATCAAAGCTCACGAAACATTTCCGATCGGACCGCTGCGCTCGCGGGATGGAAAGCATACGGAAGCCGGCGACGCGGCAGCTCCCGTCGATGGAATCGGTGACCTCGACTGGGTCGCACGAGCGCGCGGCAAGCGATTCTTCGCGGTTGGTGGTGCCTGGCGTGCTTTGGCCCAGATCCATATGACGCGGCGAGACTATCCGCTGCGTGTCGTTCACGGATATGCAATTCCGGCTCGCGAAGCGCATGACTTCATGACGATAATCGCAGGCTTGGGACGTGGCACGCTACGCCGTATTCCTGGGGTTGATCGCTGGCGCATCGAGGTGATGCCATACGCCGCAACGTTGTTGACGAAACTGCTCGAGGCGGCACAGGTAGAGGAGGTCGTGTTCTCTGCGTTCGGTGTGCGCGAAGGCTGCCTATACGAGCAGCTCGATGCCGACGCCAGAGAACAAGATCCGCTGATCTCGGCTTGTCAGAGCATCGCCGTTCGTGACGGACGTGCAACCATTGCCGGCGAGGCGGTATTTCGCTGGATGACGCCTCTCTTTGCCGACGAGACTGCCGAGCAGATGCGGCTGCGCAAAGCGGCCAGCCTGTTGGCTGACATTGCCTGGTCGGAGCATCCGGTCTATCGCGTCGAGCACGCCTTCTTGAGGGTGTTGCGCCTTCCCATTGTCGGCACCGACCATGCCGGACGCGCAGCGATTGCAGTGGCTGTCGCCGCCCGACATGCCGCGGTCGACAAACGTCTCGTCGAGCGGCACATTCACGGATTAGTTGACGACTCGACGATCAAGCGCGCCCGCACGATCGGCCTGGCTTTGCGGCTGGCCTATACGCTGTGCGGCGGTGTCACCGCTGTGCTTGAGAACGCACCCTTGCGGTGCGACGCCGATACGTTGACGTTGGTGCTTCCCGAGATCCACGCGAAGCTCGCCGGAGATGTCGTGACACGGCGACTCGAATCGCTTGCAAATCTAGTCGACCGCAAGGCAGTCGTCGAACCAGGAGGCGATGTGGCTAACCGGCGCGTGCGTGGCGCCCAAGCTGGTGGTGCATGAACGCTTCTATTGCACTTGAATCGTTCGCGAGGTTTCGGCTGCGGGAGTCAATTGACCGTCGCGAAGGCGCATTAGCCGGTACTCTCCGACATAGCGTCCGGCAGGAAGGACCGTGCCCTTGCGTTTGATA
>CAZCVU010000346.1:1430-3460 GCA_964501745.1 uncultured Flavobacteriales bacterium
TGGGCCTTCTTTAGCGTTTCGACTTTCTCGAACAGAATCCTGCCGTCCGGTCCAACCAGCCGGATCTCCTCTTGATCGCCCGACTGTGGTCCCATGACCTCGACCCAAAACACCACAGCAGCAGCACCCGCAGCGATTGTCTTGCGCGGATAGAGTCCGTGCTGGGCCGCAGTGCGCAGCAGTTGATGATCGGCGAATCCGGCGGCGAGCACGGCGCTTGGCAGATACGCCACGGCGCTTAGAACGTCATCGCGCCACAGCACCGTACCTTTGGCTTCACAGCCGCCGGGCGCTGCGAGGCCGGTGAACGGATCGACCACCTTGCCTTTCAGCCGCACCGCGAAATCAAGGTGAGGAAACTCGGTGTTGCCCGATAGGCCAACCAGACCCAATCGCTGGCCTCGGGTGACCCGCTGGCCTACCTTGACCGCAATGCTTCCCCGCCGCAGATGACTGTACTGTGTCTGCCAGCCGTCTTCGTGGTCGATCAGAACTCCATTGCCGGCTTCATTTCTAAGCAGCGCCGCTATGCCGACCTGGCGTACGCTCACATCCGGCATCGCATCGCGTGTCGCACGGACGATCCCCGCGGCGGCGGCGACTACGGCAACACCCCGTTGCATATCCACGAAGTCACGGACCCGGAAATCAGTCCCTTTGTGTCCGTCATAGCTCAACGACTTGCATTGGTAATCGGTCTTGTCTGAACTGGGGTCCTGATCGACATACTGTTGGATAAAGCAAACCGCTCCCATCTTGCATTCGACCGGCAACCCGAGGCGAATCGCGTCGGCGGCGTTCGCCGGCACCGCGCCAATCAGGATGGCCAGAGCGACGGCGACTCGGAGCCTCATTTCGACTTGGCCGCGTCGCTATCCATCGGAGTCAGTTCAATGCGCTTGCCGTTCACGGTGATCGCTAGCCGTCCTTGTTTGAACGCCAAGGCCTGTTCGCCAAAGATCTCCCGACGCCAGCCGTGCAGCGCTGGCACTTCCGCATCGTCGGACGCGGCGATACGCTCCAAATCGTCGACGCTTGCTACGAGTTTAGGGGCGACATGATGATTTTCACACGCCCGTTTGAGAAGCACCTTAAGCAGGTCGGTCAGCGGCCCGATTCCGGGTGGCAGTGACCGGCGCTCCGGTAGCTTGGGCAAATCGCGCTTGGGTATGGCCAGAGCGCGTGATACGGCGGCTAGAATCTCAGTTCCCCTGCTATCCGCGGCGAAGCGCTTCGGCAGTCCACGCATGTGTTCCAAGTCTGACGCTACTACCGGTTCGTGGCCAGCAATGCTAACCAACACCTCATCGCGTAGGATCCGCCCGCGGGGGACATCGCGCGCCTGCGCCTCACGTTCGCGCCAAGCCGCGAGCTCTTTCAGCACTGCCAGAAATCGGGCATTGCCGTTGCGTTTCTTGACGCGCAGCCAGGCATCCTCCGGGTCTGCGCTGTATATCCCGGGGTCGCTCAAGACTGCCATTTCTTCTTCCAGCCAATGCGCTCGTCCTGTCTTCTCCAGCCGCTGTATCAGGCGCTCGTGGACGCGCCGCAAATGGGTAACGTCTGCGAGGGCGTAGGTGAGTTGTTTCTCGGTCAGTGGGCGGCGCGCCCAGTCGGTAAACCGCGAGGCTTTGTCGATTCTCGCACCGGCCAGTTGCGACACCAGCTTCTCGTAGCTTGCTTGGTCACCGAAGCCGCAGACCATCGCTGCGACCTGGGTATCGAAGATCGGACTCGGGACCTGTCCGGTAAGGTGAAAGAAGATCTCCAGGTCCTGCCGCCCGGCATGAAAGACCTTGAGTACCTCGGAGTTGCTCAGAAGCTCGAACAGGGGCGCCATATCGAAGGCTGGTGCGAGGGGATCAATGACACGCGCGTCATCCGGGCCGGCAACCTGAAGCAGGCAGAGTTTCGGCCAATATGTGTGATCGCGTATGAACTCGGTATCGACTGTGATGTACTCGGCACCACGCTGCCGGTCACAGAACTGCGCCAGATCGTCATTCTCGGTAATTGGTGTAATTGCCATG
>CAZCVU010000347.1:0-3454 GCA_964501745.1 uncultured Flavobacteriales bacterium
AGCAGCGCTGCTGGGTGCACAAGACCGCCAACGTGCTCAACAAGCTGCCGAAGAGCCTGCAGAGCAAGGCCAAAGGGCACCTTCAGGACATCTGGATGGCCGAGACCAGGGCCGAGGCGGAGAAGGCCTTCGACTTCTTCACTCAAGCCTACGGCGCCAAGTACGACAAAGCGGTCGCCTGCCTGGCCAAGGACTGGGGCCGCTTGCTGATCTTCTACGACTTCCCGGCTGAACACTGGAAGCACGTGCGCTCAACCAATCCCATCGAGAGCACATTCGCCGCGGTTCGGCTCAGGACCAGCAAGACCAAGGGTTGTCTCTCACGCAAGACGGCGCTGGCCATGGTCTTCAAGCTGATCTTGAGCGCTCGCAAGAAATGGCGCAGGCTCAACGGACCCGATCATCTCGCCGAGGTCATCCAGGGAGTGAGGTTCGAGGACGGCATCAAGCAAATCCAAGACGCCGCCTGATCAGCCCGTCACCAACTTTCGGCCATAGCTCCTCCTCGAATGTGCGAAAGGTCTATTACGTTATCGAATGGGTCACTTATTCCTATTCAGTGCCCTCTAACTCCTATTGCCCATGCACATCGATGATGCTGGATGCAATTTAGAGTATCGTCTTGAGACCGTAAAAAGCGGATTTTCAGGCTTTATGAAAAAAATTGACCGCGTATGCGCCAAGTCTTCTTACGTCTTATCACCCGGCATAAAGCGATCTGAAAAAACCAGGATCCGGGGCATCCATTGGGCCAGTCAATACATCCTGGAGTTCATTCGCGTCGATCAGCGGTCGCCCACGCTCATCATAGTGCGCTGATAGGATGCGGCAACGTTGCGTTAGTTCCGACAACCCCTTCGGTTCGAGCTCCAGACACTCGAGATCGAGATAGACGATCGGCCGATCGGTACACAGCGCTACTGCCGTCGTCGACGATTTGAAGTAGTCGAACATTACGATATCTGCGTTTCTGATCTCGTCGTCGAATTCGAGCTGCGTCATCTCTGCAAAGTCCGAAAAGGGATGCTTGCCGCCGAGCGATCTGTCGGCGGGATGCTGGCAGCAGACAACGTCCACTGGCATACGCTCCAGCATGCGCGCTAACCGATGCTGCCACTCCCGATAGACCGCGTAGGGCAATTGCGGGCTGATGAATTGGCGGAAGCCCGCGGCCTCGGTCGGAGCGTAGAGGACCCTGCGACGGCCGCGTGATGCGCCTCCCGGACGGTGCCTTGTCGGGATGAACTTGCGCAGATGCGGGTCTCCACGGCCGTGACTGATCATGGCGTGGAACGGGGCTGGCATCGAAGCGACGATGCCGGTCTCGGAGATGTAGTTGGCAAAGGCCACGGTCGGCACGGTGAACTCACTCGATGCGGTGAGCTCTACGAAGCGAAAAGGCTTTTGCTTCCTATACCAGATGCCGGAGTTGAGGCCGTGCGCGAATCGACGCGCGCTACCGCCTCGCCGCATGGCTTCGAGACCGATCAGCCGGCTGCCGAGGTTGCCAGCGGTTCCGGACCATATGTGTGTCGGCAGACGATCGACCGCGCTCAGGCCGGTCAGGGTCTTGGCGGCCAGGGCGATCGCGAAACGCGCTTCACGCTCGAGAAGGCGGCGGAGGCGATCGACAAACGTTGCACTCAGACCAACGACATCGCTCATCCGCGACGCCACCTCGCCAGCCAAAACATCAACATCGACGCGATACTTCCTGCCTCCCGGTTTAGCCAGTTCGAACAGGCGCCAGGTATGATGGAATCGGACGGGATGGTCCGTCTCTCGAATCGCCTCTTGGACCAGCCCGTTGGTCGATATGATGGCGACCGTCGGATGGAAGATGCCGCGCAGTTTGTTGGTACGGTTCCAAGTGAGCGTCAGCTTGAGGTCGCGGATGTACTGCAGCGGCGCTGGGCTTCCAATGCGCGTCACCCGTTTCGTGTAGGGGGCCGGTAATTCGTCGATTTCCAGGTCACCTTTCAGAAAGGCCGCTTCCGCCGGCAGATCTTTGAACGTCAGACCACGCTTCTCCGCCGCGTCCAAACTCAGCGCCGCCTCGACCAACGTCTGAATGGCGACCATGAGCTGCATGGCGGCGCCGACGATCACGAAGCGCTCCTCCAAATCGCTCTTGGACGCGGCCAAATCGAGGAAACGCTCGGCATGGATCTCCAATTCCGCACCAACCTCGGGAAAGGGGCGCGGCCAAACAACTCCCTCGTTGGCGTCGGCGTCATGCCGGTCCGGATCAGTCAGGTGCATGCCGTGGCACCAAGCTCCTATTCCTCTTCCACATGTACGGAAGCAGCCCAAACCTCTAGCAGGCCAGAAGTCACGCACACAAAGGCCAGATTCGCCCCCAGTCAAACCTACGTTGTGAAAAGGGCCGTCGCCCTAGGCCTCACCCATTCTTTCGGAAGGCAGAAACAAACGTCGAACACATGAACATGCCGATCCAAGAAAAGGCATATTGCTCATCCATGCGTGCGCCAACTTCCCGATAATTGGAAATACTGTCGGCGAGGAGCGGCGGGACCGGGTGGAATTTGTAATATCCTGTTATCAAATGTTTCAGTTCGAAGGAGGCAAGCTCATCGGCGATAGTCAGTGGATTATGGTTGATCCGCGTAAGCGTGCCAAAACGCCTGTTTGCTCCATCAGTAAAACCATGTTCGGGAAGCTGCGGATTTGTTACTAAACTTTCCAATTGCGCCGCCACATTGTCGCGCTGATCTTTGGAGAGCGGACAGGCGGAAAGGAAATTCTGTTGAAAGAACTCAATCGTAAGCCGGTTGAAGGTGAAAAGATCGAAGAGATCATTACGGAATGAGAGAATGACAATGCCTTGTGGTTTGGTTATTCGGGACAATTCCGAGACTGCCAACTCTAGATCACAGATATGGGGCAATACACCAAGGCACAGAACGGTGTCAAATTGGTCGTCCGGCACGTCCAGATTTGTAACATCGCCAATATGGCATAGGTCTGGCGAATATCCAGAATCCGCCAACCGCTGCCTTCCTTTCTCGACCAGAACGCTGGAAAAATCGACGCCGCGAACCGTCTTCCCCATCTTGAGAAGCTTAAGAAGCACGGGGCCATCGGCACAGCCCGCGTCAAAGAAATTGTCGCAGTCGAAGTGTTCAATGATCTTCTTCACAACATTGAACCTAAGCAAAGCAGGGTTGGTTGCGATTTTGCCATCGCGCGTCGTGTAGTTCTCGCTCCACGTTGCTCCTTCATTGTCATAGTAGTCTTTCACGTCTTTGGCCGACGATATTGACGTTGGAGATCCGCCAAGAAAATTGGTTGACCGTTTCTTTGAATTATCCGTCTGTATCACGCCGTTCCTCTCCTAGAAACCTTTCTCACCAAATCGTTTTCTTTCAGTCGATTAACTGCCGATCCGCATGGCGATCCTCGAACGAACGCCCGAGCGCGCCAACACACCGCG
>CAZCVU010000348.1:0-3451 GCA_964501745.1 uncultured Flavobacteriales bacterium
AGGACGAGGTGGTGTTCCGGGACCTCAGCCTGGAGAACCCGATCAGGGCGATCCAGACGAGGCGCAGGAAGTCCAGCGGCGCGACGACGTTCACCGCCGCCTCTCGGAGCGCCTGGGTGTAGAGTAAGTGACTGCTGGTGGCGGCAATCCCCAGCAGCGCCAGCCAGCCGAGTATCGGCCAACTCGGCCACTGCCAGAAGAACAGCGATGCCGCGAGTGCTGCGGGCGCAAACATCAGCACCGTATAGCTGGTGATCGTGACGCTCGACTCCGTGCGGCTTAGAACTTTTACCAATGTGTTCGCCCCCGCCCAGATGGCGGAAGCCGCAAGGGCCAGTATCGAGCCTAATTCAACCTCGGCGATGCCAGGCCGAAGGATGATCAGCGTACCGGCAAATCCGGTAAGAATCGCCGCCCAGCGCCTGATCGATACAACCTCGCTCAAAAACAGGCCAGCGTACAGAACGGCGAATACCGACCCAAGGAAACTGAGCGCCGTGACCTTGGCCAGCGGCGCCGTCGCCAACGCCCAGTAGAACAGCAACGAGGAACTAACGCCGATTGCGACCCGCAAGGTATGCAATCCCAGACGTTGCGTCTTGAGTGGCGCAAAGCCATGGCGCACGAACCAGGGTGCCACGGTCAGGAAACCGAAGACCGAGCGGAAGAAGACGATTTCGAAGGCATGGATGTCGGCCGAGATCGGCCGCACCAGACCATGGGCGATCGAAAACCCGACGGTCGCGGCCAGCGAAAATCCCATGCCGCGCCAATTGCGCCTGAGAACGGGCGCCATATCCGGAGATTGCTGCGTCAACGCGGTGATCCGTCTCAGGTTGGTGTCACGGAGACCTTATACAGGGACTGTGCTCAGGGCGATGGAATATCACGGCGGCTCGACAGCACTGGCGGCGGAGGCGATTCTCAAAAACGGAATCCCTGTCTCACGTGCGGTCGCGGTTAGCCTTCGGGGACGACGATCGGCAGCGATTCCCGATTACCCCATTCCTTCCACGAGCCGAGATAGTTCCGGACCCGCGGATAGCCGAGAAGGCGAAGCGCCAGATAGGCGTGGGCCGAACGATAGCCGGTTTGGCAGTAAGGAATAATCTCCTTGTCGGGCGTCACACCAATAGAGTCAAACTGCGCCCGCAGTTCGGCTTCCGGCTTCATCGCACCGTCCTCGGTCAGATGATGGCGCCATTCGAAATGCACCGCTCCCGGAATGGCGCCGGCCCGCGCCGCGTGTTGCTCCGTGCCCAGCCACTCGCCGTCACTTCGGGTATCGAGAATAACGGCGTCGGACCTGTCGACCGCCTCAAGCACGTCGTGATAGGTCGCCAGGCGCTGGCGCTGTGCCGTGTACTCAAATGGCGCTGCCGTTTGAGTTTCGGCGTCACGCGTGACCGGAAAGGCGTCATTCGTCCAGGCCGAAAATCCGCCATCCACGACATGAATGTCGGGATGACCGAGATACTCAAGAAACCAAAAACCGCGGGCCGCCGTACTCCCCGTATGGTCGTCGTAAAACACGATCGTATCGTCGAAGCAGACGCCTCGGTTCCCCAGCAGGAAGGCCCACATCCGCACAAATGAATTGAGCGGCGCCGCGTCGGTGTCGTCGCAGTTGATCGCGTAGATGTCGAAGTGGCGGGCTTCGGGAATATGGCCCATCGTGTAGCGTTCGCCCGGACGGCAATCGATAATGCGCAGGTTGGTATCCAGCGCGCGTTCGGACAGCTCCGCAGGTGTCCAGAGCAGCTCCGTCTTGCGGCCGATCGGACGGTAGGCGTCGGCCGGCGTGCCGGCAACGCGAACGTAGCAACAATGGTCCGACGGGTGGACCGAGTGGATCTCCCCGGGATGGTAGAGTTGTGCCTGGCCAGGTTCGAGACGGTACTCTCTGGTCGCGCGGACTTCGGCCTTCGCGCCTTCCAGCGCAGGATCAACCTTCTCCCAGTCGCGCATGTCAGTGTGAAACTTCGCCTGACCATAGATCGCCCAGGAATCCGCGTGGTCGTGAGGAGCGGATTCTGCACGACCGGCGCGGCTGCTATAGACCAGTACGGTGAATCCGAGTTCAGGGTCCGAGTAGATGACCTCCCGCTCCGGCTTCGCGTCGGGACCGGTGCACTGAGAAATAAATTCCTCGTCAACGAGAAGCTTCTCGAGATGGAGGCGGACCTCCTCGCGTCCTGCGCGTTCGGGCTTGGACGTCAGGCTCCGGCGCGTATCGGCGCAGAACTCCTCAAGGGTGTAGGCCATGGTCTCCCGATATTTCCCTTACTCAACGAATGTTCGGAATCGATGCGATCTTTACCGGCTCGCCAGCCTGCAGGCAGCGGTTTCGACGCCTGCCATCGCTTAGGTCAGGTTGGCGCCGGTCCGCGGGCGTTAAAGACGTCTTCGGGCGTGCCCGCGATGCGGACATAGCGACAGTTGTCGGCCGGATGGATCGAGTGAATGTCACCGACATCGTAGAGTTCAGCCTGACCCGGATCCAATCGGTATTCCTTGACAGGCCGCAGTTCGGCTGGCGCACCCTCGGTCTTGGCGTCGCCATGCTCCCAGTCACGCATGTTGGTATGCAGCGTCGCCTGGCCATAGATTGCCCAGGACTCACCGTGATCATGCGGCGGCGATTCGGTGCGCCCCGCTGCGCTGATAAAGGAGATTACGGTAAATCCCAGCTCCGGGTCGGAATAGAGACGATACTTCCCGACCTTCGCATCGGGTCCGCAGTGTTCGGCCAGAAACTCTTTGTCACTGAGGAGTCTCTCCAGATGTTGGCGCACTTCCTCACGGCCCTCGTGACCGGGTTTAGACTTCAGGCTCTGGCGCGTATCGGCACAAAGGTCGTCAAGCGTGTAGCTCATGGATTCCCTAACTCCCGATTTAGCGTTCGTGGACTGCGAGTACATATATCTGCGAATGAATATATCAATGATCGGCGACGGAAAAAGAGGAACCCTGGCGTTTTTCGACGCCGACGACAAGAGTCGTGGCAATACTGCAACAGTGTCGTCGATCAGCGGCGCTCGACGGCGGCTAGTTGCGGCGCTCCGGACCTGAATAATCGCGGTCGGGTAAGCGTCGGCGATTGGGACCGGCATAGTCCGGCGTGCGCTCCTGCGTCGCCGGTTGACCAACCACCGACTCGACCGTATCCATCAAACGCTTGGCGGGATAGGGCCGACCGACAAAATGATCGATGCCCATCCGCACCGCCTGCTGCAGATCCTCAGCCGTTGGCGACGAGGTGATGAGCACGACCGGCAGTCCGACGCTGGGACTTCGTTTCGGATCGCGAAGGCCCTTCATGAAGGCGACCGCTTCCTCATCGTCAAGCAGCATATCGAGAACGACAGCGCTAATTTCGGAAGCCCTCAGTGTCCCTAGGGCATCCTCGGCACCATCTGCCCGATAGACCGCGCGAACGCCGTAGTCGCGG
>CAZCVU010000349.1:0-3451 GCA_964501745.1 uncultured Flavobacteriales bacterium
GAATGGTTGAACGTTGGCCCCCGCGCCGCGTTCACGCCGCTGACCTCCATCTCCTTGAGCCAGCGTTGCCAGACGGCGGACGTCTCATCGTGCAATAGCGTGTGGTAACGCAAGTCCTCGGGTGTCCGCAGTGGATGCGGTCCTTCGTTGACCAGCCGCGGACTGCAGACGACGAACTGTTCCTCGCTTAGCAGGCGATCGCTCCGCAGCCCGGGATAATCACCACTACCGTATCGAATAGCCACGTCGATGCCGTTACGGTCGAGGTCGATGATCTCGTCGGCGGCCGCAATGCGGATGTCGATCTCGGGATGTACAGCCCGGAAGCGTGTTAGCCGGGGCACCAGCCAAGTCGCCGCGAACGAAGGCAACGTGCTCACCGTCAGTACGCCCGATTCATCCTGCCGGGTCAGCGCCGCGGTGGCATCGCCGAGCGTAGCTAACGTGTCTCGCACGGTTGGCAAATAGCGTTGGCCCGCTTCGGTCATCAACAATGCCCGATTGAGGCGGCGAAAGAGTTGCACGCCAATCGCCGTTTCCAGGGTTTTGATCTGATGGCTGATTGCCGCCTGGGTGACGTGTAGTTCTTCGGCCGCTCGTGTGAACGAAAGCATGCGTCCCGCCGCTTCGAAGGCTCGGAGTGTGTTCATCGGTGGAAGCCGGCTCACCATTGGCTCTTATCCATCTCTAGTTCGAATAAATAATTCTAATCCGAGACATGAGCAAATATCGTTTGTCGACCGTTGCATCGAACCATACATATCGTACAGAGACTCAGAAGAAAAGCGACCAATAGAAATCCTATCGATCACGCTTGAATTTGGAAGGATGACTGAAATGAGCAAATTTTCTTATGGGCAAGCGATATCGCTGAGGTCCTTTGATCGCCAATCGCAATTTGCACCGCATACCGCGGGTTTGGGGGCGGGCGGGCATGGACGCCATATCGGTAACAGTCTAGCGGAACTGCTCTCGCGTGCCGCGCACGGTGCGCGATCGGCTATCGGTGTTCTGTTCGGGTGGAGCGAACTGGCGCGCCAGCGACGCCAACTGGCCTCGCTCGATGATCACATATTGCGAGATATCGGCATCGACAGGGATGTCGCGCGACGCGAATCCGCAAGACACTTTTGGGATATCTGAACCTGGACCGGTCGATCGGCGACGGTGCTATGCCGTCGGCGGGTAGCGGATCGTCATCTTGGTGTATTGGTTGAGAACGCTATACAGCGCGCTGAATTGTTGATGGAATGTGATCCAGTCGATGCCAGCCGGCAGCTCTTGATGGATGGTTTGCAGCGACTTGCTGCCGTCTATCAGACGCAGGATCGACGGCGCATCCGGCGGCAAATCCAGCGCAACGACCGTTCCCGCTAACTCGACTTTTAGAACCCCGTCCCGCTCGATGGTGTGTGCGAGAACCGGTCCCGGCACATCGCGGAGCACAGGGATCGCATTTGCCGACTCGGCCCTGGCGATCGTATCGGCCTCGTTGTCCGCACGCACACAGTAAAAGATGTGTTTCGTCAGGTCACCTGACAACAGCTCCGCGAAGGCGCATTGCTCGAGCCAAGAGAGCCGCTGCAGCCGCTCGCAGACGACCGGATCGTCAATCAGCGCGAATGGGTCGTAGCGCACGGGCTCGATGAATGTGACCAGCCGCAGGCCTGCCGCTTTCACCTCAGCTGCGACTTCGGGCACCAGGTAGGGCCGGTCGCGGCTGTGCAGCAGGAGGTCTACAAGCGCCGCTTCGGACCTCTTGTAGTCGCCGATCGCCTTATTCTGCAGAAGCCAGTTGGTTGGTGGCAATTGTGCAATCAGGCGCTTCGCAATATCGATTCGTTCAGGGTAGGGGCCGTCACCGGCAATGTCTCGCAACATGTCCTGCATGGGATAAACGCCGGTCCGACCGAGCGCGCCGTACACCATGATGCCGATGCCTCCCTCCGGCTTGAGCGCCCGCGCCAGCGCATCGAAGCCTGCTTGTGGTGTGTCAAGGTGGTGAAGCACACCGCAGCAATCGATGTAGTCGAAGGGACCGAACTGTCCGGCGTCGAGCAGCGATCCGGTAATGAACTGGATATTCTTCAGGCCACGTGCCTGCGCCCGCGCCTCGGCAATCTCCCGTGCCGCCTGTGACAGGTCGAGGTAGACCACCTCAGCGGGGCATTTGGCGTCTGCCAGTTGTTGCGCCAGCATGATCAGTCCGTCGCCTGTTCCCCCGCCGGCTATCAGCGCACGGAAGGGCTGGCTGAAATCTCGCTGCCCGCCGAACACGTAGTGGTTGATCTCGTCGATATGGCTGGGCGAGCCCGCGCGCAGCTGTTTCGTTTCGTCTGCCGGGTCACGATGTGGATAGGGGTAGTACTCGTATTGCTCGCGGATCTTATCGCTCATGATGGCACCAGTACCACTTTGCCGGTAGCTTGCCGCGTCGCGACTAACGTCAACGCGTCCTTGGCCTCCGCCAGCGCAAATCTGTGCCCGACATGGGGTTTAAGTTGGCCATTGCGATACAATTCGGCAAGCGCGTCAAACGATCGTTTTTGAACACCTGGGTCAAGCCGGCCGTAGGCGCCCCAATAGAGTCCAATCGCCGTGATGTTTTTCACGAGGAGAATGTTGGCCGGGATGGAAGGGATTTTACCGCTCGCGAATCCAACGACGACGATTCTGCCTTCGAAATTGAGACATCGAAGCGAAGCATCGAATGCGGCGCCTCCAACCGGGTCGAAGACGACATCGACGCCACCGAGAGTGGACTTGATGCGCTCGCGGATACTCTCCTTCGAATAGTTGACGAGGTGATCGGCGCCATGCGCTTTCGCGAGTGCAAGCTTGTCATCGCTACCCGCCGTCGCCACGACCGTTGCACCCAGCGCCTTGCCAACCTCGACCGCCGCCAGTCCGACGCCGCCACCGGCACCGTGAACCAGTAGGGTCTCCCCCGCCGCCAGCTGTGCACGATGCGCGAGCGCGAGATGAGCTGTACCATAGGCAATGGGAAACCCAGCGGCGACAATCGTCTCCATTCCCTCGGGAATTGGCATTGCATCCGCAGCCTTTACGATGGCGCGTTCCGCGTAGCCTCCGAGATCGATCCGAGCCATCACGCGATCTCCGGAACTTATCGCCGCGACGCGATTACCAATCTGCAGGACTTCGCCGGCAATCTCGACACCCGGGGTGAAGGGCAAGGCAGGCCGTTCCTGGTAGTCGCCGCGGATGACCAGCAGGTCGGCAAAGTTAACGCCGCTGCCATGAACGGCCACCAGGAGTTCGTCCTCATCTGGCGTGGGTAGCGGCACGTCCTGCAACGTGAGCGTTTCGGGGCCACCTAGTTTCTCGACCCGAATCGCACGCATCGAGGTCATGTCCCCATACCCGCGCACGAAGAATGGCAAATGGCATCGATAGTTCCGTTGAGGCTCACAATGTCGACCTATCGCCA
>CAZCVU010000350.1:0-3447 GCA_964501745.1 uncultured Flavobacteriales bacterium
TCGGCTGCGATCGCTTCAGTCTGTTTTGCGTTGTCCGCCAAGTCGAACAAGGCCGCTGCGTAGCGACCGGCAAGTTCCGATGCGCCTGACGTCGTTGCCACCTGGGGTCTCTCCCGAAAGTGAATTGGGAAATCGCCGACGAAGCCGGGATTACCCTTTTGCGTTAGGTTTTTGGGGGCACCTAGTCCGCCCCAAAAAGGCGTGCGGTGTGTAACATATGGCAATACGGGTGGCAACCCGCGTAGCGGCTCTGAAACTCCCATATACAGTGCCGCAAAGCCATATGGCGCCACGCTTTTCGAGACCTTGACCGGCCTTCGTTTCGATCTCGACCGATAGCTAATATGAAAGCAGGCCGCAAGCGTTTCAGCAATCGCGATTCAAATGATGCTTAGAGAAAACTATATGGATCCACGTCCACCTGAAGCCGCACCGCACCCGGCAGTTTTACACCAGCAAGCCAGCGCCTGAGCAAGGATTGCAGATTGATAGATCGCGATGTCTTCATGAGTAAGCGACGGCGGTGACGCCCCCGAAGAACAGCAAACGGTGCAGGGGCCGGACCTAGAACCCGCACACCTTCAGAGCGTGGGGCCGCGCGGGCCAGCGCCGCCGCAATCCGATCCACCAGCTGCTCGTCGCGGCCGGACAGAACAAGCGCCGCCAGCCGTCCAAAGGGCGGCCACTCTCCATCTTCCCGCAGGGCAGCCTCCTCTTCGAGAAATCGCTCGCGATCACCAGAGGTCAGGGCGGCCATCACCGGATGATCGGGATGGTAGGTCTGCAGATACACAATGCCTGGCAACGCAGCGCGACCAGCGCGGCCCGAGACCTGGTGCAGAAGCTGGTATGTGCGCTCGGCCGCACGTAAATCCCCTCCCGAAAGGCCGAGGTCCGCATCCACGACACCGACCAGTGTAAGCATCGGGAAGTTGTGCCCCTTGGCGATGATCTGGGTGCCGATCACAATGTCGATTTCATGCTCCCGAATCTGTCGAATTAGTTCCGCCGCAGCGGCCGGCCCGCGCACCGTATCGCTGGTGATGGTCTCAAGCCGCGCCTCTGGAAACAGCGTCATCGCCTCCTCGGCCAAACGCTCCACGCCGGGTCCACAGGCAGCCATGCTGCCCTCGGCGCCACATGCCGGACAAATCTCGGGCAGCGCCGCGGCATAGCCGCAGTGGTGACACTGCAGGCGTCCGGCAAGGCGATGCTCGACCAGCCAGGCGGTGCAGTTCGGACACTCGATGCGGTGACCGCAGGCGCGACACAACGTCAACGGCGCATATCCTCGCCGGTTCAAGAAGAGAAGCGCTTGCTCGCCTGCCTCGAGCGTCTGACTCAACGCCTCGCGCAACGTCGTCGATAGCCAGCTCTGCCGAGCCAACGGCTCACGGCGGAGGTCGACAACGTGAACTTCCGGCAGCTCAGCGACGCCATGGCGGGCCGGTAACAGCAGATGCTCATAGCGCCCTCTTTTCACGTTTATCACGGTCTCCAGCGATGGCGTTGCGGACACGAGAACGACGGGTATTTGGCTCAAATGAGCGCGTACCACGGCCATATCGCGGGCGTGGTAGACGACGCCGTCATCCTGTTTGAAGGCGCCGTCATGCTCCTCGTCGACAACGATCAGTCCGAGGTCGGGATATGGCAGAAAGAGTGCTGAACGCGCACCGACGACAACCGGCGCCCGGCCTTCCGCAACGGCCCGCCATGTGGTCCGGCGTTGGACTTGCGTCAGATCAGAATGCCACTGCGCTGGCGCCGCGCCAAAGCGACTTGAGAACCGGTCGAGCCATTCGGCACTGAGCGCTATCTCAGGCAATAACACGAGCGTCTGACGGCCTGCTTCGAGGTTCTCGGCAATTGCCTCAAGGTAGACTTCGGTTTTGCCAGCGCCGGTTACCCCGTCGAGCAGGCTTGCGGAGTAGCTGCCCTGACGAACCTTCGCGCGCAAC
Organism: uncultured Flavobacteriales bacterium; assembly: GCA_964501745.1. Classification (GTDB taxonomy): domain Bacteria; phylum Pseudomonadota; class Alphaproteobacteria; order UBA8366; family CAVOAK01; genus CAVOAK01. Next base: position 1,962 of record CAZCVU010000350.1, read on the forward strand.
AGATCCGCGGCCTGCCTTTGATCCGCCGACAATTCGGCGCCCTGCCGCTTGGGATCCGGTAGATCCCGGTGCGAATCAGCCGGCAGAACGACGCTCTCAAGTACGCCCGCATCGACCAGCCCGCGCACGACGGAGGTGCCGACGCCCGCTTCCCGGGCAAGATCGGCAGCACTCATCGGCGGGGCGTCCTCAAGCAGCGTCAGGACGCGCTGCCGCGCACCCGTCATCCGGAACTCGCTGGGCGCGTCAGCCTTACGGTAGGCGATGCGGGGCTTCGGCGGCAGCAGCGCGGAGGGTGCGCTCATGGCCATCCGCATGACCGCACCCGGCGGTGCCAAGGTGTAGGCGGAAACCCAATCCACGAAGTGGCGGCTGTCCTCAGAAAGCGGTGGCGCATCCAGACGGGCGATTACGTCCTTCAAGCGATCCTCCGCGATCCCGCCGGGTTCCGCCTGGCCCCAGACAACGCCTGTCGCTTCACGGCTGCCAAGCGGTACCGTAACGAAGTCTCCTGGTGCGAGCTCAACATCAGTTGGGACGCGATAGTCATACGCGCCTGTCAACGGCAGCGGCAGGAGCACTTTGACACGGCGCGGACTCTCGGGTTGCGCCGTTGTAGAACTGGCGTTGTCGATTCGCATCGACTAGACTCTATAGCCAAGCCTCGTCGCCGGACACTACTCAACGCGAGTTCCGGCCAGTCGGCAGATGGAAAGCAGGCATGAAGTTCTTCCTGGATACGGCGGATATCGACGAGATTCGTGATCTGGCCGCCACTGGCCTTGTCGACGGTGTAACAACGAACCCGTCCCTGATCGCCAAGTCTGGCCGCGACTTTCTTGAGGTCGTGCAGGAGATTTGCAGCGTTGTCGACGGACCAATCAGCGCCGAGGTCACGGCCACCGAATATGACAAGATGTTGGAGGAAGGCCGCAAGCTTGCGTCGCTGGCCGACAATGTCGCGATCAAGGTGCCGCTGACGCAGGACGGCCTCAAAACCTGCAAGGCGCTTAGCCAGGGTGGTGTCAAAGTCAACGTAACGCTGTGTTTCTCGCCGGCCCAGGCGATCCTCGCGGCGAAGGCAGGCGCTGCCTTCGTCTCGCCGTTTATCGGGCGACTGGACGATGTCGGATCCGATGGCATGCAGCTTATCGCCGATATCTGCGAGATCTATTCTGGATATCCGGACTTCAGGACCGAGGTGCTCGTCGCTTCCGTGCGGCACCCAATGCATGTCGTGGAATCCGCAAGACTCGGTGCGGACGTTGTCACCGTGCCGCCGGGCGTCCTGCGCCAGATGTTCAACCATCCGCTGACAGAAAAGGGACTCGCTGCCTTCCTAGCCGATTGGGAAAAGACCGGGCAGTCGATCTTGAAGAGCTGATGCGGCAGTGGACCATAACGGAATACATCAGGCAGGAGATTCCATGAGGCGCGACTCGACGGACGCAAAACAGCTGCAGGACCTCGACGAAGCTCAGGTTTC
>CAZCVU010000351.1:0-3446 GCA_964501745.1 uncultured Flavobacteriales bacterium
CCAACGGTTGCTTGAGCTTGCCGACAAGGTTGCCAGTCAGGGTAGCCAGGCGGACCAGAGGGCGGTCGCCTAGGGCGCCGTCTTCAGGCCTGCGCCAGCGGCTCATAGCTCACGCCGCCCGCCTTTGCCGCAGCGTCGGATGTGTAGTGTGGTTTGCAGCGACGCCAATGGAGCTTTACGGGTAGTTCTGCGCTCGCTTATGTCGGCGCTGTTTGCCCTCTCCGTTTTCGCTGCGGGCGCGAGCGCCGCCGAGCTTACGGTCAAGGCCTTCAAGCTCCCAGCTGGCACGCATCCACACGACGTTGCGCCAGCACCTGACGGCTCTGTCTGGTATACCGCGCAGCATCAGGCGGCGCTCGGTCGCCTCGACCCCGCCACGGGAAGGACGGAGCATATTTCCCTGGGCGATGGCGCCGCACCGCACGGTGTGATTGTCGGTCCCGACGGCGCGCCGTGGGTCACCGACAGCGGGCTCAACGCGATTGTGCGTGTCGATCCATCTACGCACGAGGTGAAGGTGTTTCCACTCCCGTCGACGAGCGGTTACGCCAATCTTAATACGGCGACGTTTGACGCGAGCGGACGCCTTTGGTTCACAGGCCAGAGCGGCGTCTACGGGCGGCTCGATCCGGCTCGCGGCGAGGTCACCGTGTTCGATGCGCCGGGCGGCCGGGGACCCTATGGGATTGCTACGACCCCGAACGGCAACGTCTATTACGCCTCCCTTGCCGGCAGCCACATCGCGCGCATCGACCCGGAGACTGGTAGTGTAGTCATCATCCAGCCACCAACAGCGAATCAGGGCGCCCGCCGCATATGGTCGGACTCGCAAGGGCGACTTTGGGTTAGCGAATGGAACTCCGGCCAACTCAGCCGGTTTGATCCGGTCACGGATAGCTGGCGCAGTTGGCGCCTCCCAGGCACGCGGCCGCGCACTTATGCGGTCTATGTCGATGACAAGGACATGATCTGGCTCAGCGACTTCGGGGCGAACGCCATTCTCCGCTTCGATCCGAAGGCCGAGGTGTTCGACACGTTCGCAAGTCCGCGGCGCGGCGCCGGGGTTCGCCAGCTTCTCGGACGGCCGGGTGAAGTCTGGGCGCCCGAGTCAGGCACCGATCATCTTGTTCTGATTGTGACAAACTAGATCTGCAGCGCCAACGGACTCTCAGGTTGATCCTGGAACTGTCGGCTGGCTCTCCAACCGCGAGAGCAACTGCCTGATCTCGATGTCGCGCGGCGCGAACCCCTTCAATACCGTGTTCAATTGCTGGAACAACGCTGGGAGGTCAGGTGATCCGTCTGCTTCCGTGTTCTCACGCAGCGCATTAAGAATGGCCTGGTAGAACTCATGCGTGGCGCGAAGCAGCATCATCGCCTGCGTCAACTCCGCGGCCAGCGGCGGAACGCCGCTATGGTTTGTCATTGTTTCATCCCTGTTGCGAAATACGTCACCCGGTGCGTATTACCCAACCCGGCACCGGCCTAATCAAACTTTTCCGCGCGCCAGTCGATGCGACCGCCACGGCAGTCGAACGCTTTGTCGCAGAGGACCGACTCGACCGTACCCGGCGCGATTACCTGGCGAAACGTTGCCGGCCTACCTTTCCGCGTCTGTTTCCAGCGGCCCGAAACAGCCAGGGTGGCATCGCACAGATTGCGGAATGTGTGGATGAAGCTGTACTTCGCCTCGTCGCCACCTTCGTGAATAATGCATTCCCGCTTCTTTTGGTCGACTGGCGTCCCCGTTGCCCTGACGTTGTAGACATGTAGCGCGCCTGCATGTCGCAGGTTCTTCGGTTGGCCTGACGGGAAGCCGTTGACCGTGGTTACTTCCGCCGGACGATATTCGTGTGTCTGTTTTGGCGCTGCGTTCTTCGTCGCGGCGCAGCTCTTGATCAGAGCGTCGAACTCGTCCTTGCCGAGCTCGTTTAGTAGTTGCGGCCAATTGCTGATTACGGTAGCGCGTTTGCATTCCGCAAACGTCGCCGCCGTGCTTGCGGACGGCAATAGAAACGTGCCTGCAGCGAATACGGCAACTGCGAATACGACGAACCTACGCATGCTCATTACCCTCTGGACCCTCCGGCAGTCTTGACGTCGGCGGTCGTGGTAACCTCGCCGTTCAATAATGGAGACGGGTGAGCGAATACTCTTATTCCGCGCCAGCAAGATCAACTGTGAATTTAGTGGTCATCGGGCACCAACTGGTCATCTGCTCGGAAAGCTCATAGTTTCAGACGCGACGTGCGAAGAAGAGCATCTGACCAGTAGGTTTCGTGCTGGAAGGGCCACTGGCGCGGACGCGCCGGAGCGTTGGAAAGGCGAGGAGTTGATGGAACGGGATCAGGAACGCGCAATCGAGTGGGACTGCCAGAAACTTGTCCGCGAGTATTACCAACATGTGGACAGACGCGAGTTCGAAAAGGCGGTGGCGCTATACACACCCGACGTCCTCTGGGAGGTTCTGGGTATCAAGCTTCAAGGTCGCGAAACCTTGCTCAAGAGTCTATACGGTGCGCTGGGCGATGGCACCATCCGTCATGTCGTTACCAACAGCCTTGTCGATGTGATCGACGACGACCATGCGGACGTCCGCTTTTACCTCAGCATCTATTACACGCAGGGCATCAAGGTCGAGGACCAGGACGGTCCGTTGCCGTTTGAGGGTCCGCACCGGATCATGGACCAGGGCGATAAGATGATCCGCACGAAGGAGGGATGGCGCACCGCCTATCGTTGGGGCAAACCCATATTCCGGCGTGACCTCGACCAGCCGGTGCAGCTTGAGACCTGGGCAAGCACAGACGCGAAAGGCGGATCGTAGTAAGCATTGCTGGCGCCGATAGCATGAAGCGGCGTCCGTTGATGCTGCTTCGCCATGGCAACACGGTAAGGTATGTTGAGCCTGGCGGAGGGGAGTTGAACGCAGGATACTCGCCGCCCGGTCGGATGCCGGGATCAGGGACCACGAAACATGGATGCGAGTTTGGAATCGAGCGCGCAACAGGCCATGCATCAGCAGATGGTTGCCGAGGTCGCGCTTCATACGAAGTTTGTGGCCGACGTGCTTGGCAAGTCACGTCTCGGCGAAGGCGTTATGGCTGCCCTCGGCAATGTCCCGCGCCACGAATTCGTGCCGACCGATGTGCAGCCGTTGGCCTACCTCGATACGCCTCTGCCAATCGGTCATGGCAAGACAATCTCGCAGCCGTTCATGGTTGCGCTGATGGTCGACTTGCTCGATCTTCAGCGCGGCGAGACGGTGCTCGAGGTTGGCACCGGTCTTGGATATCAGGCCGCCCTGCTAAGTGAACTGGGCGTGAGTGTTTATAGTGTAGAGATTGTCGAGGAGCTCGCGACAAGCGCAAAAGAGCGCCTCGCGCGGCTCGGTTACGAGTCCGTTCAGCTACGTGTTGGCGATGGAAGCTATGGCTGGCCAGAGT
>CAZCVU010000352.1:0-3431 GCA_964501745.1 uncultured Flavobacteriales bacterium
AAATTGCTACATGGCCTAGGCTGTATCATTGGTGGTGACAGGATCGCTCGTTGAAGAACACAATCTCGCAGCGGACCAATCGCGAAGGTCAGTGCGCCGATACCGTAAGCAACGCGATGAGATTCGGACGTAGCGAGGGCCACCTCCGCGACACCGAAATGCGCGCAGTGTGTGAACCGACAGGAACAGAAAGCGTGCAGCTTCCTTTTCCGGAATCAGAGCAAACCAAAATTCAGAGGTCTCGGCGTGTGTTGTCAAACTTAAACACAGTAATCTGTGTGCCGAGGATGCGTTAATCTAAGCGTAATATGTCACTCTTGTAAAGCAAAAATGAACTGTATTTTCTTTTGTAATATCAACATGTTATTCTTATTTTATCTTTGTTGTGTTCACTTTATGTCCACGAATGCAAAGTTTGGCTCTGAAGTGATTCGCGCTCGACGCAACTAATTGAACCCTTCCAATTCGCAGAGAGTAATCTCAGTTGTTTGACACTACCGTGAGGCCGCTCTTTCCTGCCGCTTCAAGGATGCGACGACCATGTGCTTCCATGGCTTCACGTGGGGCATCTTCACCGAGACGTGCGTACACGAGCGTCGTCGAGAGGTCGGCGTGTCTGAGGGCGCTCTTAATGAGGTTCAAATCCTCACCCGCCTGCGACAGCCACGAACCTGTGGTGCGCCTCAGGTCGTGTAGCCGCACATCGGAGAGACCTGCCGCTTTCCGAACACGTCGCCACGGAACATCTATGTTGACCAGAGGTCGCCCGCGTTTTGCACCGGGCAGCAAGTATGGATTTTCCTCCTGCTGTGGGATCGATTGCATGATTGCGAGTGCCGGGCCGCTTAGCATGGCGGACTGTTCTTCACCGGATTTGGTTTCCGGAAGGCGAAGTGTGCCACGCTCCCAATCGATATCTTCGAGCCGAATCTGTAGGAGTTCGTTCTTCCGAAGGCCCGTTAGCAGCAGAAGCCACAGCGCCGCACGAACATTCACGTTGAGTTCTTTGTCGATTGCCTGGGCCAATGCCGGAAGCTCAGTAGGTGTCACCCAACGTTTGCGCGAACGTTCCTTAAATTTGGTGACTCCTGTGGCTACGTTGGGCGCGCCTTCGTCCATGAAGCCCCATTGCTGAGCGAGCCTAAACATCAGTTTAAGAAGCGCCAGCAGCCTATTCGCTTCGTAGGGCCGGTTGGCACCGATGCGGGCGTGCAGGGCAGCAACATCACCGCGTGTGATGCTATCAACTCGACGGCTGCGCCAACCTGCTGGAACGTGCTGGCTCAAACGACGTTGATCTTCCTTCCAGCTTCGCTTGTGGACCTTTGCGTGGCGCTCCAGATAGGCGTCCGACAACTCTCCGAATGTGTTGCCTAATGCGGCTCTACGCTGTGAATCGAGAGGGTCTTCGCCTTCGCGCGCTGCGACAAGATGCTTGCGAGCCTTGTCACGTGCTTGATCCACGGTCATCACACCAAATGCTCCGAGGACCATGAGGCGTTTGCGTCCACGCGAACGGTATGACAGCACGAACGCCTTCTTATTGGTTGGATAGATGCGAAGGCCCAAACCTGTAACAGCGTCGTCCCAACGCACGTCCCAGCCGTCGCGATATGAGAACCCTTTGATGGCTTTGTTGGTGAGCTTCACGATCCCTTACACCGTGAGTGACCATACGAGTGACCAATAAGTGACCACCAGGAATATTAAACGAGCTATCGGTGGTATGCAACGAAACTCAGTTGTATCACCGGACTCCAGCGGAATCTATGCAACGATACAAAACGGGGTAGGGGTGAGAAATCAGCCAACACCTGACTTCTAATCAGCAGGTCGCAGGTTCGAGTCCTGCCGGGGGCGCCACGCCGTCCACTTCTGAGCCATTGCCGACGTCGCAGAGATCGGGAAGGGAATACCCGAAAGCACTTGGGCTTGCAGGTTGCTCAGGTTGGCCGAAGAACAAATGCCAGCTCTCTGAACGATACTTACCAAGATCTTCCCGGTGCAGTGCGGTGGGGCGGCCGGCTGACCGGCTTCAGACGACCGCGTCACAAAGCGCCGTCGTCCGATGCATGTAGTGCTCGCCGGTTTCGTTAGGGTCGGCCAGCGTCTGATGCAGGGCGCAGCGATTATCCCAGACAGCAGACCGCCCGTTGGACACGCCCCTGGTAAGGGCGGGGCCGCATGGAACTGCCGGCAGGATTTGAACCGGAGCAGCGTGCAAGCAACGGAGATGTGCTACGGTTACGACAAAGGGAGGCGACGAAATGGCTGTGCTGCGCTCATCGATATCCTGCGATGTCGATTTCGACAAGAAGGGTCGGCAGGTGTCCTTTGTGCGTCTGGCCTATTCGGACAACAAACATGCCTACGGCATGATCCCGGTGCCGATAGCGGTGATCGCCAACGGCGAAGGTCCGACGGTGTTTCTGGCGGCCGGCACCCATGGCGACGAATACGAAGGCCAAGTCATTCTGCGCCGCCTGATCCACAGCCTCGATCCGGCATCCGTCAGCGGCAGTCTCATCATCATGCCGGCGCTCAACTATCCAGCCGTCCTGGCAAGTGCGCGGATATCGCCGCTCGACGACGGCAACCTGGCCCGCGTCTTCCCCGGTGAGGAAGGCGCCAGCCCGACCCTGGCGATCGCCCACTTCGTCGACAGCGAGATCTTGCCATTGTGCGATGCCCTGATGGATTTGCATTCAGGCGGCCGGGCGGCCGACATGATTCCACAGACCTACCTCTGCCGGGGCAGCGATGCCGCACTAAACGCCCGCAGACTCGAACTGCTGGCCGTCTTCGCGGCACCCCTGACGGTTATTGCGGGCGAAGAAGCGAGTCCCGGCTACCTGGACTATTCGGCGGCCGAACGGTTTGGCATCGCCTCTTTCTCGACCGAGCTCGGCGGCGGCGGCGGTGTCGATCTGGAGGGACTCGAAGTCGGCACGAAGGGCGTCAACCGCGTCCTGCGCCACCTCGGCGTGATTGCGGCCGACCGCTCGGACTCAGAGATCCGGAATTCGCGCCTTGTCACCTATGGGTCGGGGCCGTTTGCACCGGTAAGCGGCGTCTTTGAACCCTATTGCGTGCTCGGCGAAGAGGTGAAGGCCGGTCAGCCTGCGGGCTGCATCCATCCTCGCGACGACCCGGCACGGCAGCCCGTCGAGCCGCGATTTCCGACCGACGGTTTGATCGTCGGACGTCGTGTTCCAGCCGTCGTGAAACGTGGCGATTTTCTGTTCAGCGTTGCGACCGACGTTTCGCGCGACGCAATCTCCTGATCGCCCGCCAGGACGCTGCGGCAACACAGGCGGCGCGATCGATGAGCCGCTGGCGCAGGCCTGAAGATGGCGCCTTAAGCGACCGCCCTCTCGTCCGCCTGGCTACCCTGACTGGCAACCTTGTCGGCAAGCTCAAGCAACCGTTGG
>CAZCVU010000353.1:0-3429 GCA_964501745.1 uncultured Flavobacteriales bacterium
ACCGGGACGGCAACGAAGATGAAGTTCGTGCTTGATGTCCACGTCAGTGGACCCATTGCCGGCCACAGTGGTCGAGAGCTCAACGCCGCATCGAGCACCAGGGCCAGAATAGCCAAGCCGATGGCCACCGGGATACCCGAGACCAGCAGGAGCAGCAGCAACGTCGCCGTAACGGTCAGCGCCATCGCACTATGACTATCGGGCAGGCTGGCGTCATGGGCTTCTTCCTCCTTTGCCTTGGTTCGCGGCGGTTGTGTTTCGGCATGCCGCTTAGAATTCCTCGGTGTCCCCGCTCGCCCGGAAAGACCCCCACAGCCTCATGGAATCTCGCACGACCATGACCAACGCAAACAGCGTCGCCATGGCGATCGCTCCGGCCCAGAGAATTTGCGGAATCCATAATGGTGTATGGAGCAGCGTATAGGAGTGCGCATCGGTCACAATCGATCGGCCGACGACTCTCCAGACGGCATACAACCAGAAAGCCAACAGCCCGGTAGTCGCGATGCTGGCGCCCCAATCGGCAAAATGGCGAACCCTCGGGGGGAACTTATTGACGAGCAGGTAAATGCGGATATGCGCATCGTGGCGTACGGCATAGGCTACGGCCATCGTGCCGCATACGGCTAAGACATAACCGCCGATCTCGTCGGTCGCTGTTGTCGACACGCCGAAATACTTGCGCCCGATGACATCGAACACGATCATCATCGAAAGCAACACGAAACCCATTCCGGCGACGACTGCCCATGCCTCCGCCCCCGAGTTCCAGATAGCCAAGAACGCCGCCCGCAACATCCGCCCGCACTTCGCCTTCATGTCGACCTTCGTGTCTCCTTGGCCATTTTCATGGATTCCCGCCCTCTAATCCGGCTTCGCGTCACGCCGCGGAGCGGTCGCGCAAGATTAGTGGGGAGTTGACGTCACCTGGGTTCTCGACCGAACACCCTCCACGATCGCGGTTGCCAATAAGAGCCGAAGACATAGGACATCCGGCTCGAGCGAACGGAAGAGCGCCGGCAGGCAGCCGGCACACCTCGCCGCACAAGTGTCAGTCCATCGCGGCCGGCAGCTACCCCGGCACCGGACCTACAGGCGCTTACGTGCACTACCCCCCTGCCGTCACGCCGATTGGCTTGCCGATCCAGGTGTTCCACTTATCGATACACTTCGTACCGCATCTCTTGATAAAGCCCGGCAATATCACGCTCTCGAGCACTTCCTTGCGGAACGTCAAATCCTTCGGGTTCGGCTGCACAAGCGTCATCTTCCCGCGATTCCCGAACTTGCACGACGGCTGGCCGGTGTTGCAATTTATCGAATCCGTCCACAGCTCCAGTTCGCTCTTGAGCTGTTTGCCCTGGATAGTCCTCACGGTCGCCTGGACGGCATCCTGGACCTTTTTCGACAATCCGTTCCAAACGTCGAGATTGGCGACGATCGCATTGGGCGGCACCGAGATCGGAACCGAGTACAGGTAGTTCGTGACTTCATACCAGTGAAGCCGGTTCCCCGCCGTCGGGCCCGTGACGGCGCAATCCACCACGCCTCTTTCGAGCGCGGTATAGACTTCCGCGAACGCGATGCTGACAGGTTGCGCGCCGACCGCGTTGACGAGATCGGCTTGCGGTCGGGTGTAGGTCCGGATTCGTTTCCCCTTCAAGTCGCCCAACCCCGAGATCTTGGGCTTGCACCAAATATACTGGGGGACAATGGCGACGTAGCCCAGGTAATAGGCTTTCATTGCCTTGAGCTCTTCCCGTAGAAGGGGCTCCGCCGCAATCATGACGCTCGACGCCTTTTGCAGATCATCGAAGGCGCCGGGGAGATCGAGGCCTTCAAGCATTTTGATCTCCGCCGATACCTGAGCGGGCTTGATGTGTGCGATCTCGAGTACGCCTTCGCGCACCAAGTTCAGCATTTGAACTTCACTGATGCCGAGGACGTCGGTGAATACGAGCGAGAACTTGACCGTTCCCGCGTATTTCTTGGGAACCTCCTTGAGCAACACTTCTCGATAAATCTTCGAGTAGGGTTGTTTCGAATTACCGCCCGTAAAATTTAAACGCACCTCCTGCGATTGTACCGCTCCCGCGAACAGCAGGGGTAGACTTCCCAGCAATAGAGCTGCGCCGGTCGACAAGTATTTTCGCGTGTTCTTCCTAAAACGCATCTTCAACTCTCCCTTTCGCTGATTCGTTGCCAAACGCGTGGTGCCACGGAGACGACTAGCAATCAGGTGTCGATGCCAGGCCGGGTGTTCGCTACTTTATGTCGCGGCCTGGAGTTCGGCCCTGAGCCGTTCCGTGTCACCGCCATCTACGCTTAAGGTCTCCGGGTCGATGACGACACCATAGACGTCGCGAGCACGTTCGATGCTTATTTTTTCGGAGACGACATCGCGGAGCGCCGATTCCGGGGTTCGCTGCAGCGGGTCCCCCCAACCGCCGCCGCCAGGCCACTGGAAGGAGACCACATCGCCTGAATTGGCGGTCATGATGAACTTGGAGGGCATGCTCTTCGATTTGCCCCCTTGCGTGAGCGTTATTTTGGTTGGCGGAGGCGAGGCGCCGCCGTAGAGACCGTAAGGCGCGAATTTCATGCGGTCCGACCTGACCTGCAGGGTGATATCGTCTTGCAGGTATCGGTATTCCCTGACCATACCGACTCCGCCACGATGCATGCCGGCACCCTCCGAATCCTGGACGAATCCGTATCGCAAGACTTGGATCGGGTGGTCCGTCTCCAGTGTTTCGGCCGGGGCGTTGGCGGCATTATGGGTGCCGGCGGTCAGGGCATCCTGACCATCTCGCGTCGCGGATCCGCCCAGACCTTGCTGGTTGAAGAACTCAAGAAGCACCCACGGCTTCCACGGTGTTCGACTCCTGTCGTAACCACCCAGCCCAATCCCCAATTCACAGCCCCCATAGGCCGCATAGATCTTGTCGGGCAACATTTGCGCATAGGCACCGAAAATCGACGTCGTCAGCCGGAACAGGCCAAGCGCTCTCGCGGCCACCGGGGCCGGCAGCAACGGGTTGAGGAATGTTCCCTCGGGCGCATACACCGAAACGGGTCTGAAATAGCCGGCCGCATTGGGTATCTCGTAACCCATGGCGACCAAAACGCACTTCGTGACGGCATAAGCGATCGCCTTTGTCGTCGCGAAGACAGGCTGGATGGCACCCTTACATTGTGGCGAGGTCCCGGTGAAATCCAGATGGATCGAGTCGTCTTTCTTGGTAATCGTCGTCTTGATCGCGATCGGGTCGGGATCGATACCGTCATCATCGATGTGGTCGGTGAAACTCCACTGCCCATCCGGCAATGAGCGGATGGCCGTCCGCGTCAACATTTCGCTGTAATCCATGAGTTTCTTTTGCTCATCGATCAGGCCTTCGGCGCCGTACTCCTTGACCAATTTGAGAT
>CAZCVU010000354.1:0-3424 GCA_964501745.1 uncultured Flavobacteriales bacterium
CCGGGAAATGGCAGAAGCCCGGTCCCGGCTGGTTAACCTTTAGCCGCCCGAAGACAACATCCTTGGCAGCATCGACCCCCACCAGAAACAGCGGCAGTCGACCGGAGTTATTTTTCGATGGGCGTTTCGGCCAAACCGGACGCCCCATCCCGGCCATGCCTTTAATCGCGTAAACCCGTTGCCCGTAGCGGGGCCTACAGAAGTCGTAGGCGGCCTGGGTATAATGTCCGCCTGTATCCACGCATGACGCCGCAATCCGCAGTTCTCGGCCATCCTCGCGCTTGTAGCGGCGGCTTAGAGCGCCATCGAGGTCGTTCCATAATGTCGGTGTCGAAGGATCGCCCGTTAGGACGATATGATCGACTGACCAACTCTCCTCATCGATCCCCCAGCCGGTAACTTCGATTTCGATCCGGTCGTCCTGAACATCGACACCGGCAGTTAATACTAGAACACCTAATGGCATCGCCGATGCGGTGTAGCTCTCGCGGCGGGACCAGATATCAATTTCGTCGATACCCTCGCCAGCGTCCTCCCAGCTTTCACCTAGGGACGTATTGACGAAGGTCTTCAGCGTTTCGGGCAGTTTTTTGGCTTCGAGGAAATTCTCCGCAATATCGCCTAGGGTCGACCAGGAACTGTATAGCTCCGATAGGTGAAACCCAGCGCTGCCCCGAAACGGTCCTTCTGCTCTCCATTCACCACGACGGATAGCCCGTAGGCGTTGGTTGTCATCCCAGATACTGCCGCAATGTTCGCAGACATAACCCGCAGTCTGCGGCTGATCTTCCTCCCATCGAACTTGCTTCCAACGTAATGCCTGATGTTCGTCGCAGTCGGGACAGGGAACGCAGTAGCGACGCCTGTCGCTTTCCTCGAATGCCGCTTCGATCCGACTGACGCCTTTAACGGTCGGCGTCGATAACATCACCAGCTTCGAGTTCCAGAACGTCTGTGCCCGTTTAGCCGCTAGTTTGACCGGATCGCCTTCCGTACCCGCGCTGGGTGGATATCGATCGACCTCATCGCAGAGGACGATCCGTACCGGACGACTAGCTAGGCCAGCGGCGCTGTTAGCACCGGCGACTGTAATATGACCGCCAGGGAAAACCTTATGCAGTGTTGTATTGCCACTATCCCGCGACCGTGGATCTCGAACCTTGCCCTTCAGCGCTGGTGTATCGCGCAACATCGGCGCCAACCGGTCCTTTGAGAAGGATTGCGCCATAGATAAGGTTGGCTGAACGACCAAGATCGGTGCGGGGTCTTGAGCGATATGGAAACCGATACAATTAAGAATGCTCTCCGTCTTGCCGACTTGCGCCGACGTTATGCAGACCACCGATTTGACGCTCGGATCGCTGACCGCATCCATAATTCCGCGCAGATACTCAGCACGGGAGGTATACCACTGCCCTGGTTCGGCAGATGCTTCAGGCGACAGTTTCCGGTGGCTGTCCGCCCACTGACTCACTGTTAGCTTCGGTGGGGGTGCCCATCTCCGCATCGCCGTCCGCAGTTGGGTTCTCTGCTGCGAAACTGTCAACCCAGTGTTCGAGTTCATACAAAGCCTCGTTGACCGCTTCCTCGACTAATTGCTTGCAGATGTTGGCGTCGTCCTCGACAGCAACCACGGGTGCGATTTTTGCCGGTAGCGATAGCAATCGAGCCCGACTTGTTGAAATCAGTTCCTCCCAAACCATTCGCACTAGATCGAGACTGACCAATTCGTTGGTTTTCTCGCGCAGCAGGATTTCCGCCAGTTCGGCCTCTGCGGCTAACTTGCGCTGCCGCGCTTCATCGAGACTGATGACATTGACCTCAGTGCCAATCGTCCGGTCCTTTAGATAGCCAACGTAGGCTTGGACGACCGGAACCAGTTCGTAGCGTCCGCGCTCGGATCGAGGCAGAACACCTTCACGGACTAGCTGTTGGATGCGCCTTGGTGTCAGCAATAGCAGTTTCGATATAGTATCGACGCCATAGGTTGCTCTGGAGGACATCGATGCGGACCCTCATAGGTATAGCGGTGGTGATTGGGATTTTCCTGACAGCGTCGGTGGCGGTTGCCAAGGTCTATCGGTGTACCCTCGTTAAGGGGGATTTTTGCAACATTAAGGCGTGCTATCCATATAAAGTGGATGGTACGTATTTTATGCTTAATGATGAAACCGGCTTTATTGAAAAGTGCGGCCCAGAACAATGTTGGGCTAAGCATTCGTCAGAGAACGTTGTCCAAGAAGGTCTAGAAGAAGAGATTGAGTGGCTTGAGAAATCTTCCAGAGGGAAAATACACGGTAACAAGCACAGAATGTCAAAACGTGATGGATCATGGCATCACGTTAGTTATCGATATTCGGTAGGAAAAAAGGGTCAGATTATCTTTTCAGGTGTCTTGATGATGTTTGGCTTTTGCCATTAGTCATCCACCTTGGTCCTCAATCACATAACCCCTAAAGTCACCAAAGCGGAAAAACTCGGTTCCGTTGCGCATCATCCAGGCCGGGGTAGGACGCTGGACGCCGACGAGGCTCATTTCCTTCTCAAGTATTTCTGCCGGATCAACACCGGCTTGGCATTTACCCGCTAGGGTCAACCGCCACTGGGCTGTTGCGAGATAACCGCCCTCTGGCTCGAATTTATCGACGACGATGATCGCGCCGCCAAGCCGCCGCTTGCTGTCAAGTTCGTATAGCAGCGCCTCGCGATCTTCGAGCGGGATGAACATCAGGGTCAGAAAGCAGATCGCTAGGTCGAACGGTTCGTAATTGAAATCCTCGGCCTTCGAAATCACGATTTCACCAGGGGCCTCGTATTTAGCCACCATCTCTGTGCTATCGTCGATGGCGATGAGCGAGGCCTGTCGGTCATTTAGGGTCCCGGCAAGGACGCGGCCCATGTTTCCGGTGGCACAGCCTATATCGTAGACGTTTCCGCCCTGCGGGACGTAATGCCGCGCCATCTGGGCCGTTGCAAAGGTCGCTAGATCGTACCAAGGTAACTGTTCGCGGACGTGCTGGTCGAAGTGATCTGCGATGTGGTTGGACTTAAAGGTCCAATTTTGAGGTATCTGCATGAGTTCTGATCCAAATGATAGTGCGGATGGTAACTATCTCTGCCCGGTATGTGGCAGTAATGGTCCGCAGATTTTGATCGCCGGGCGCTTACGGTGCGTTGCGTGTCACAATGAATTAGACAAACATTTCATGTCGGAACGACCACCACTTCGCGGGCAATCTCCTCGGCCTCCAACGCGGTTTATCATTGGACGATTTCTTATTGCGATGTTTTGGGTAATTACACTTCTTGTGTTTTTGTTTGTCATTTTCGCGGAGATTAAATTCGGCACCACCAGCTATCAGGATATCTCGCTCTTTACATTGGACCTGATATCGTACCTGGTTTTTTCCAAAGCTGGTCTTGC
>CAZCVU010000355.1:0-3411 GCA_964501745.1 uncultured Flavobacteriales bacterium
CTCCAATTGACTTCGTGAACTCTTCATTGGTCGCGAGTGATTCTGCATCGTTCGTGCAGCCATGCGAGTTTGCCCACTCCTCGGCGAAATCCGGGTCGGCAACAACAAGCGCTACCAGATGTGGGCGTTTGTCTCCGTAAACCATTGCCTGGCTAATCTCCGGCTCGACCGTGAGCATGCCCTCAACCCGCTGCGGCGATAGATTGTCGCCGCCAGAGTTGACGATGATGTCTTTCTTACGGTCGGTAATCTGGATGTAGCCATCGTCATCGACGATGCCGACATCGCCAGTGTGCAACCATCCGTCCTTTACGGTTTCGGACGTCGCCTCCGCGTTGTTCCAATAGCCTGACATGACGAGTTCGCCCTTCACCAGAATTTCACCGTCATTAGCGATGCGCACGTCAACGCCGCGTAGCGGCGGGCCAACCGTATGAATCTTCACGTGCCCAGGTGGATTACAGCTGATTACAGGGGCTGCTTCAGTTTGGCCGTATCCTTGGAGGATGCGAAGGCCCAATGAATGGAAGAAGACACCAATGTCGTAGTTGAGCGGAGCCCCTCCCGAAACAAAAGCCTTGAGCTGGCCGCCAAATCGACGTTGCACCTTCGACCGCACTAGGCGATCCAAGAGGCGATCAAGCGCTTGCTCACCGAGACCCAGCTGATTTGGTGCTTCATACTTGCGCCGGCCGAGGTCTAACGTCGATTTGAACATCTTTGCACGGAGCCCGCCGGCTTGCTCGACGCCACGCATGATCCGCGAGTGAATAGTCTCGTATAGGCGTGGTACGGCGGTCATTATGGTTGGCCGTACCTCAGCCATATTCTGAACTAGCCGTTCGACACCCTCGGCGTAGTAAATCTGTGCGCCGATCGACAGTGGAAAAAACTGACCCGCGGTATGTTCGTAGGAATGCGATAGCGGCAGAAACGAAAGGAACACTTCAGTGTCCTTGCCGTACCCCGGCAGTGATTGCAATAACTCATCGGCGCCCATGCAATTACAGATAATCGCGCCGTGCGAGAGTATGACGCCTTTAGGTAGTCCGCCGGTGCCAGATGTGTAGATGATGCATGCGGTATCGCCCCGCTGCGCCTTGCCTGCCTCGATTTCGACGTCATCGGGTAGCGTGCTGGCGCGAACCCGTAAGGCATCGAGCGATAGTATCTCGACACCTTGCGCGGAGCTTTGATCGCATTCTTCAATTGTGATCACCGTATCCGCGCCGGCGCGTTTTGCCGCCGGAATCACACGCCCGGCCAAATCCGCGCTTGAGACAATGACAACCTTGGCTCCACTATCCTGTAAAATATGCGCGTGATCGTCGACTGTATTGGTCGTGTATGCCGGAACCGTTGCAGCGCCTGCTGACATGATCGCGAGGTCGGCAATCAGCCACTCGGGACGGTTTTCCGAGACAAGACCGACGCGGTCACCGGCGCAGACGCCTAAGGCTCGCAATCCCCGGGACAGCACTTTGACCGCTTCGGACGCTTCGTGCCAACTTATCGACAGCCATTGTCCTTCCTGCTTACGCCACAAAAAGGGTAGCGCTGCCAACCTTTCTGCCTGAGAGAAGAATAGAAGCGGTAAGTTCTGGGCTGAGTTGTAATCCATGGTGATCAATCTTGTTCTGGTCTGTCGTCACCGCTCATGTGACTTTGAACTGAGAGACTATCGCCAAGGATGCAGGTTTGAAAAGCGCGACATCGGTCGGATGGAGGAGCATAAGGCCACGGTCGGTTCAAATTTGAGAGTCTGATGCATGGCGGATTATGCCTCCGTATCCGTCAATCGACGCGCATGAGACATTCGTTTGGCAGGTAATGTGACACAGCCCCGGAACAGAGACCGCAGTCAAGTTGATGCGAACGGCAGCGTCACCGGACGCATGAAGCGCTATGCAAAGGTCGGCGGTGCGGTGGGAACGCTCGCGGCGCGGCTCGCAGGTTCACGCTACCTTGGTCTTGAGCTCGATCGCGACCGTCACGCCAGTGAATTACGCGAGGCGCTGGGCGGGCTCAAAGGCCCGCTGATGAAGGTGGCGCAGATTCTCGCTACGATTCCCGATGCGCTACCCAAGGAATATGTCGAAGAGCTGGCACAACTCCAGGCTAACGCACCCGCTATGGGCTGGCCATTTGTCCGCCGGCGTATGGCGACTGAGCTCGGCAACCGGTGGGAAAAGCGGTTTGCCTCCTTTGAGCGAAGTGCCGCGCATGCTGCTTCTTTGGGACAGGTCCATCGTGCCTCGCACGCTGACGGTCGCCAGCTTGCGTGCAAGCTGCAATATCCTGACATGGCGTCTGCTGTTGAGGCAGATCTGAACCAGCTTAGGCTCGTGCTCCGCGTCTACCGGCACTACGACAACGCGATCTCAACCGGCCAGATACACGCTGAGCTTACCGCGCGTCTCCGCGAGGAGCTTGACTATGATCGCGAGGGTCGGCACCTGCAGCTCTATCGGGCAATGCTCAAACAGGAGGCCGGTGTTCACGTTCCGGATCATCTGCCTGAGTTGTCAACCAGCCGACTGTTGACCATGACATGGCTCACCGGAAGGCCACTCATGGAGTTCACGGACGCCAATGTTGAAACTCGCAATGAGATTGCTCGCAACCTATTTCGTGCCTGGTATGTGCCGTTCTACTTCTATGGCATCATCCATGGCGATCCGCATCTCGGCAATTACAGCGTCTGCGAAGACAACACTATAAATCTGGTGGATTTTGGCTGTATCAGGGTCTTTCAACCGAAGTTCGTACAGGGGGTGATTGATCTTTACAACGCTCTCCAGCATGACGACCGTGACCTTGCCGTGCATGCCTACGAAACTTGGGGATTTCGCGATCTGGACCGGGAACTCATGGATGTGCTCAATATCTGGGCCGAGTTTATCTATGCACCGCTCCTTGAGGACCGTTCGCGAGGAATTCAGGAGGAAACTGGTCTTTATGGCGCGCGCGTGGCGGGTCGGGTACACCGTGAGCTGCGTCGATTGGGTGGTGTGACGCCACCGCGTGAGTTCGTGCTGATGGATCGCGCGGCGATCGGGCTAGGTTCGGTCTTTATGCGCCTGCGTGCAGAGATCAACTGGCATCGATTGTTCAACGACCTGATCGAGGATTTCGACGCTGGCAAATTGGGCCGGCGTCAGAGAAGAGCCCTCAAGGCTGCTGGAGTTCCCGAAGCCATTTGAATACGGTCTCGCCGTTGGAGCCTGGGACCGCCGAAGTTAACTATGACTCGCCGACATTGTCGATTGTGATTAGGATACACTCGCCGCACTGATATCAACGGCCAATCGTTGGCATATGGGATGTTCAACGAACACAAGGCTGAGACGTTCGCGGCGTTGGGTATTTCAACAGATCAGGGAGTGCACAAATGAACGTTCACAAAATATT
>CAZCVU010000356.1:0-3407 GCA_964501745.1 uncultured Flavobacteriales bacterium
GAATCCATAGAGGGCCGAATCTCCGATTTTTTGCGCTATCATGGACACATGAACTAGCCGGAGGAGCCCTGCCATGCCGTCGAAGACCCCGCAGCCACCAGACATAACCCGCGCCCGCAACATGCCGGGACGTTGGACGACCGACACGGGACCGAACATCGATGTCGCCCGTCTTTGTGCGTATCGCCTGGAGCGAGTGCGTCAGCAATTGAGGAAACACGATTGTGCCGCCTGTGTTCTCTACGACTCGATCAATACCAGATACGCGACCGGGTCGCGTAACAATGCGGTGTTCAACTTTCACTACATGGGTCGCTACTGTTTCGTGCCGGTCGAGGGACCGGTCGTGCTGTTCGAAAGTCCCTACAAAATCGATTTGCCGCGGGCCGAGGCCGACGCCGTGGACGAGGTGCGACCGGTTCGTCTATGGCGCTACGCGGTTGCGGGCCTGCATGTCGAAGAGAACGTCAAGCTGTGGGCGGATGAGATCGCCGATCTGATCAGAGCCCATGGCGGCGGCAATCGCCGGCTGGCGATTGATCGTTGTGAACCGCTGGCGGCGGCAGAATTGGCGCGGCATGGCATCGAGCTATTCGACGGCCAGACCGTGCTGGAATTCGCCCGAGCCATCAAATCCGATGACGAACTCGCCTGTATGAGCCTAGCCCTTGGCGTCGCCGATGTTGGCATGGCGCGAATGCGGGAAGCGCTTGAGCCGGGCATGACCGAGAACGAGCTCTGGGCTATCCTGCACCATACCAACATCGCTATGGGCGGCGAGTGGATCGATACCCGCCTGCTGGCCTCCGGTGGGCGGACCAACCCGTGGTGCCAAGAATGCAACGACCGGATGATCCTCGCTGGCGAACTGGTCGGCTTGGACACCGATTTGATAGGGCCGTTCGGCTATTGCGCTGACGTCTCGCGCACTTTCCATTGCGGACCCGGCAAGCCAACCGCGGAGCAGTGCGAACTTTACAGTCTCGCCTACGAGGAGGTCGCACACAACATGGCCTTGTTGCGGGCTGGACTCACGATCCGGGAGTTCGCCGAGAAGGCCTTGAAAGTGCCCGAACGTTTTGTGGCGAACAGCTATCCCTACCTGGCCCACGGTGTCGGCCTGTGCGACGAGTGGCCGTATTTGGTGAAGGTCGCAGATCTGGACAACTGGGGTGAAGACCTTGTGCTCGAAGCCGGTATGACGATCTGCGTCGAGAGCTACGTCGGCGCAGAGGGCGGCGACGAAGGTGTCAAGCTCGAGCAACAGGTCCTGATCACCGACGACGGTGTGGAATTGCTGTCGACCTTCCCCTTCGAAGAGGCACTTTTGGAGTGAGCGGCAAAGTACTTCTTAAGAGTCAATAACCGCATCACGAGTGAACGGGCCGCGTCCGGCCGCCGCGTTGACGCCGACCCGATGTATCCGCTCTTATGCAACTGCGAGATTATTCAGAAATCAAATCAAGGGAGGATCATCATGGATCGCGATCAGGAACGCGCAATCGAGTGGGACTGCTTTCATACGCAGAACAGATACTATGTCCTGGTCGATGCCGGCGACTATGAAGGTGGCGCGAATCTATTTACCGAAGATGCGGTCTGGACTCTGTGGGGACAGGAATTGCATGGCCGCGCAGAAATATTAAAAGGGCTGGAAGACGGCTTGGGGCCGGTCTTCATCCGCCACTATGTCTCCAACATCACAGTCAACGTGATCGACGAGAATAACGCCGAAGTGATTTCCTACGTCCACATCTACCGCCACGAATGGGACGAGATCAAAGACGGCACGATCCCGACGATCGGCGCCTGGGTATTGGGCCGCCACGACAACAAGATGGTGCGCACCGACGAGGGTTGGAGGATTTCGCGCCGCGACATCAGCAGTTTCCTACGACGACCGTAGACAATCAGGGGTTTGGCGGCGCAGTCGCCGTTGTGAGTCCGGTGTTGTGAGCGATAAGGATCACGCGGAGGCGGTCGGCTATGCGCAAGTCTTTCGCCACGAGAAGTCCGAGATTACGGATGAAACGGTACCGTCAATATCGTCAGTTGGCCCGTGGTCAATCGGCCGGCAGGACAATAAAATGGTCCGGACCAGTGAGGGTTGGAAGGTCGCCAGGAGAGACATCGGGAGTTTTCTGCGGCGGGCCTAGATACGCCGACGCTCGTCCGCTGTCCCACCATTGACGACGCACAGAAGCCGACCTTGGGGTCGGTGCTCGCGGCGGCGTATGTGCGGTTTGCGGAGCGATCTAGGTCACCCTTCGACCGGTCGCCTGCGTCGATTGCTGGCCTGTCGTTCGCGTGGCCTGTCGTTCGCGGGGCCTGAATTGACATCGCCCAAGCCACCGCGCTTAATCCCAAGCCCAATTCAATCTCAACGGGAGTACGGGTTATGGATCGGGACCAAGAGCGGGCTATCGAATGGGATTGTGCCAAGGTACTGAACGAGTTCTACGTATTTGCCGACGCCGGCGACTATGAGGGGGCCGCCAATCTGTTCACCGAGGACGGGATCTGGACTCTGTGGGACATTAAGCTTGATAGCCGTCAGGCGATTTGCGACAGCCTTCGCAACGGATTTGAGCCCGTCTTCATCAAGCACTTCCTCACCAACATCATCGTTACAGTAGTCGACGAAGATCATGCCGACGCGGTGGCATATTCGGCTGTCTTTCGCCAAGAGAAAGACGAGATGGAGGGCGGTGTGATGCCGCTTGTCGCTCCGTGGGCGCTTGGTCGGATGGACAACAAGATGGTGCGGACCAAGGATGGCTGGCGTATCGCCCGACGGGACATCGACGGGTGGCTTAGGCGGGAGGAGGCAGCCCATCCTGCGTTTAATTCCCATAAGAGCTGACGAGCGCTTCGCCGCGTAGCTGGCCGTGCCAGGAAGAGTGCGAACATGACCGGTCCACTTGAGGGTATCCGCGTCCTCGAACTGACGACGATGATTACGGGTCCGCTGGCCGGCATGCTACTGGCCGACCTGGGAGCGGATGTCATCAAGGTCGAGAATCCCCAAGGCGGCGATCCGTTTCGCAGTTTCCAGGGCGGTTTCTACAGCCCGCATTTCATTGTCACCAACCGCAACAAACGCAGCCTGACGCTCAACCTGCGTGCCGAACAGGGCCGCGATGCGGTATTGAAGCTGGCGGCGCAGGCGGATGTGTTGATCGAGAACTTCCGGCCGGGTGTGATGGATCGCTTGGGGCTTGGTCCTGATGTGCTCGCCGAAACAAATCCACGCCTTATCTACTGCTCGATTACCGGTTTCGGTGAGTCCGGCCCTTACGCCCACCGTCCAGCCTATGATGCAGTCGCACAGTCGCTTGGCGGCCTGGCGCATCTGTTCCTTGATCCGGCGAAACCACAGATCACCGGCCCGACCGTGGCGGACAACT
>CAZCVU010000357.1:0-3398 GCA_964501745.1 uncultured Flavobacteriales bacterium
GAAGATAGCCTCCGCCGCCTCCTCCTGGAAGGTGTCGTCGGCACCGCGCCCGATTACGACCTCGCCGTGGTCCGGCTCGGCGAGACCCGCGCGCTGCTGAAACCCATCCCCGTCGGCCGCTCGGCCGATCTCCGGGTCGGCCAGAGCGTGTTCGCCATCGGCAACCCGTTTGGACTGTCGCGGACGCTGACCACGGGCATCATCAGCGCCCTCGACCGGCGCCTGCCGACGGCCACCGGCCGCGTCGTCCAGGGCGTAATTCAGACCGACGCGGCGATCAATCCCGGCAATTCGGGCGGGCCGTTGTTGGATTCGGCAGGACGGCTGATCGGCGTCAACACGGCGATTCTGTCGGATACCGGTGCCGCGTCCGGCATCGGGTTCTCGGTGCCGGTCGACATCGTCAACCGCATCGTGCCGCAGCTGATCAGCGAAGGCCGCGTGCCGCGCCCCGGCATCGGCATCGTCGTGGTGGACGACGAATCGGCGGCGCGAATGGGCGTCAACGGGCTCGTCATCATGCGGGTGCTGCCACGGAGCGCAGCCGAGCGGGCCGGGCTCCGGGCGGGCGATCCCGAGGCGCGCGAGATCGGCGACGTCATCACCAAGGTCGACGGCACCCCGGTCCGCACCATCGCCGAGTTCGCCGCCGAGCTCGCCCGGATCGGCATCGGCAACCGCGCGCGCCTCACCGTCGTCAACCGCGGCCGCGCGCGCGAGGTCGCGGTCACCGTGACGGATATCTCCTGAACCCCGAGACTTACGGCTTGGCGGCGACCATCTCGACTTCGATCAGCAGGTTGGGCAGGGCGAGGCCGGCGACGATCAGCAGCGTCGACGCCGGCTTGTCCTTGCCGAGGAACTTGATCCGCACCTCGTTATAGGCCGGCAGGTTGGCCGCGTCGGTGATGAAGTGGGTGATCTTGACCACGTCCTTCATCCGCATGCCGTTGTGCTCGAGGATCTTCACGCAGTTGTTCCACGCGTTCTCGGCCTGGGATGCGAAGTCATCGGGCACGTTGCCGTCGGGATCGATGCCGACCTGGCCGGCGATGAAGGTGATCTTGGAGTTGGGCGGGATCTCGACGCCGTGGGCGTAGTGGCCGAGCGGCGGCGCGACGGTCTCGGGATAGAACGCTCTGTTCTGCATGACTGCCTCCTTTTCTGCTGACGGAATCGGTCCACTATAGAACCGCGTGATCGGGCCGCAACACCGATGGAGGTGACTTCAGTTTCGCGGTGTTCGCTCAGACGCGGGAAGCGGACCCAATCGAATACGCAGTCGAACTCTGTCTGAGCCCGGATCCGGGCCATCCGGAAATCTGGTGCGCAAGACGGCTCTTCGACCACAACGAACATTGGGAGCCTCGGTCACGTAGGCCCGGATATGACCTTGAGCGACCATTCCGCCTCGATGGACTCATTCTCGCTCAGCGCATAGAATTTTGCTCCCAACGCGCGTCCGGGAGGACATGGCCCATGGCCGACGAGCGCGTAGAACGGAAACTAGCAGCGATCTTGGCCGCCGACGTAGCCGGATACTCCCGGCTTATGGGCGAGGACGAGGCAGGGACGCGTTCGCGTTTCAACGCCCATCTGCACGAACTGATCGAACCTGCCATTGCGAGTCACCGGGGCCGCATCGTCAAGACCACGGGTGACGCTCTGCTGGTCGAGTTCGCAAGTGTCGTCGATGCCGTCCAATGCGCCGTCGATATCCAAAAGGGCATGGCGGAACGCAACGCCGATGAACCAGATGACCGACGCATGGAGTTCCGCATCGGCGTCAATCTGGGCGACGTAATCATCGAAGGCGACGACATCCATGGCGACGGGGTCAACGTGACGGCGCGGCTGGAAGGCATGTCCGAACCTGGTGGCATCTGCATCTCGGGCGGCGCCTATGAACAGGTCAGGAATAAGGTTTCGATCGGCTTCGAGGACATCGGGCTGCAGGAGGTGAAGAACATCGCCGAGCCGGTACAAGCCTATAAGATAATACCGGATGCTGGTGATAGGGATTTGGCGATTCCACCGCTTCAGCACAAGACAGCTCGCACGTCGGTACTAATTGCAGGCGTAGCGCTTATCTTAGGGGCCGGCCTCGGCACGGTATGGTTCGTTTCACAGCCAGCGCCCCCGCGAGAGACCGTTGCAGCGAAGGTGGAAACGGAAAAAACACCGATGCAAGCGGAAACATCTGCGCACTCCCCGGCGGACAAACCTTCGATCGCTGTGCTGCCTTTCATCAACATGAGTGAGGATAAGGAGCAGGAATATTTTGCCGACGGCATGACCGAGGATCTGCTCACGGATCTTTCCAAGATTTCAACTTTAACGGTGATTTCCCGGACTTCGACCTTCGCGTACAAAGGCAAGTCGTCGGACGTCCGTGCCGTGGCCAAGGAACTGGGGGCCAGCCATGTCGTCGAAGGAAGCGTGCGCAAGGCCGGTGGGAGGGTGCGCATCACGGCACAGTTGATCGACGCCGCGTCCGGCACTCACGTCTGGGCGGAACGCTATGATCGGGAACTCAAGGATATTTTCGCGTTGCAGGACGAAGTGCGCAGCAAGATCATTTCTGCGCTCTCATTGAAGTTGACGCCTGATGAAAAGCAGCGCATCGCCAAGCGCAGCACCGACAACCTGGAAGCCTATGACCTCTATATGCGCGGGCGGGAACAAGAAAGCTTTTTCAACAAGGACGCGTTTGTGGCGGCGCGGCGGTTTTACGAACAGGCGGTCACGCTTGATCCCAACTTTGCCGAAGCCTACGCCCATCTTGCGCAGATCCACACCCTCAACGGCCAGTTTGGCTGGGTGGATAATATCGAGGCCGCCGATCAGCGCGCTCTGAAACTGGCGGAGAAAGCCATCCAGGTGGGTCCCAACGTTCCCTTCGTCCGCTTCAGCCTGTCACGCATTCTGTCCCGTGAGTCTGTTGGCCAGCATGACCGAGCCATTGTCGAAGCTGAAAAAGCCATTGAATTGGACCCCAATTATGCCGACGCCTATGCCTACCTCGGACTACTTTATGCTTACACCGGCAATGCAGCACGTACCTTTGCGCCCATCAAGAACGCCATGCGCATCAATCCGAATTTTCCGTTCTGGTATCATTATGAATTTGGAGTGGCCCATTATTTCCTGAACGATTATCCGGCAGCGGTGGAAAGAATGGAAAAAGCGATAGAACGCAATCCGACCGTCATCTTTGTCCGTCTCGGGTTAGCGGCCGCGCTGGCCATGGCGGGACGTCAGGATGACGCCGAATGGCAGATCGAAGAATTGCGGGCTATGGGCTTCACAAAAGAGCTGGACAAGATCATCGCGGAAGCACCCATTAACCCACCGTATTCAGCCAAGTGGGCCGGAATGACTGGCGCGCGGCGGATTTT
>CAZCVU010000358.1:0-3397 GCA_964501745.1 uncultured Flavobacteriales bacterium
CGAAACAGCTTTACCAAGATGCTGGCTCTTGCCGGACCGCCTCGCACCGCCGCTGAGCTTCATGACGACACTGAGAGCTTGGTCAAGACCGTGGCGCTTGCGGTCGAGAGGCTGCAACGGCTGGATCTCGTTCGTGGCCTATACAACGACGCCATCGAGAACGAGAACGCCGCCGATTACTTCGAACACGTTGGCCTGCCGCCGGAAGCCACCTGGGAGCAATTCCGAGCCCTCTATGCCGTCGGTAACAGCGACGATGACGTGGATGTCGATCACGCCACCAACGATTTGGTGACATTCCCGCCGATCGCAGCAGCCATCGCGGAGCGGCAGGCGCAGAGCGAAGCCTAGCCGATAACAACCCTGGAGCAGCAGGTCATCCCAAGATGGCAGTTGATCTATGAAGAACGCCCGCTTCACAACCGACGAGTTGCATGTGATCGACGTGCGGTTCCTGGCCCGTCGTGGCCTTCTGGACGCTGGACGCCTCTCGACCCTGTCATGGAGCCGAGGGAACCATCGGACGGGTTCCATTGGCATCCGGAGCGACGGCACGCGCGTCGACCTCGATTACTCGACCAGCGGGTCATCGGTTAGCCAGACGATCAACCTGACCTGGACACCCTGCCACTTCGGCGGCTGGCGACCATGGTTCCGCTGCCCCGCCTGCCGGCGGCGCGTCGCGATCGTGTATGTAGGTTGGCGCTTCGCCTGCCGACATTGTCACGGGCTCTATTACTCATCTCAGCGCCATCGGGGACGATGGAGCGCGATGCACAAGCTGCAGCGTCTCCGTGATCGGCTGGGCGGCTCAGCCAATCTGATGGAGCCATTTCCGGCGAAGCCTCGGCACATGCATTGGGCCACATATGATCGGCTGCGGGGCGAGGCCATGAAGCTGGAGAAGGCTAGTGTCGGGGCGCTGCAGGCCGCAATGAGGCGCTTGTAGCGGCTCATTGCGGCGCAAGATTATGTGCAGGAACATCGTCGGGACGTTCCCAAGCGAGGCCGTCATCATACGCTTGGTGACTGCTTTCAAGCCACAGGCGAACGCATGCTTGGCAGTTGCCCGCTGTAAATGCCCCTAGAAACCATGGACAAAGTCTGCAACGATCAAATGGTCGTCGTCGACCGGCTTGCGATCGTGTGGACATAGGCGCGCGACACCAAGGAAGAACAAACATACACCTCTCCAGGTGACATGGCCCTCAGGGATCTAATTAGGCTCGCTTCCAAGAGATCGCTATGACCATCTTTTCACATATGCTCATTCACAACTGGCGGCAGTTTTCCGACGTGCGGATTGATTTCCACCCTCACCTCACCATCCTTACCGGCGCTAATGGTTCCGGCAAGACAACTATCCTTCATCTGCTGAACCGGCATTGGGGCTGGAACATCGAGTACGTCAGCACGCCGCAATATAGCAAGAGGGGTCGGAGGCATTATTGGGCCGGATTTTGGTCGGAAGGTTCACCAGACTTGGCTCTAGAAAATACGCCACAAGACGAAATTGGTGCCATTGAATACACAGAACACGATAGGGCTCTGTTAACTGTCCCAAGAAACGTGAATGAAACTTTTGCGGTGAAGATCTCACCGCAGGCTACGCTGCCAGGAGTTTACGTCCCTTCTCACCGCCCCCTTTACATACACCAGAAGGTCGACCAAATCCCAACACATGTAGACGCACGCCAACAAATTTTCGATGTTTATCTAAATGAAATTCGAAACCGTTGGAATATTAATTCTCGCACACGCTCCCCTAGCTACATGCTCAAGCAATATTTGATTTCGTTAGCCAATTTTGGGTATGGCAGCGAGGTAGTTGAACCAATTCCGGATGCTCGGAAAACCTTCGAAGGATTTCAGGACACACTCTCAATTATACTCCCCGAGTCTCTCGGATTTCAACGTCTCCGTATCCGTGTGCCCGACGTCATACTCGAAACTGATACAGGTCCCTTTGCTTTGGATGCGGTTTCCGGTGGGATTTCGGCGTTGATCGATATCGCGTGGCAGGTATACCTTTATTCCACACTAGAGGATGTTTTTGTTGTGGCGATTGATGAGCCAGAAGCTCATCTACATCCGGCTCTACAGCGCTCCGTTTTACCGCGTCTTTTGCGAGCCTTTCCCAGTGCACAATTTATTGTAGCGACGCATAATCCTCTCGTAGTCGGATCAACCGAAGATTCAGCCGTTTATGTTCTGGATTACGATGATACGCATAAAGTTCACAGCCAATTACTAGATCAAGTAAATAAGGCAGGTACTGCCAATGAGATACTGAGAGACGTTCTAGGACTGGAATCGACATCTGCACTTTGGGTTGAAGGTATAATTGGTGAAACCCTTCAGAAATTCAAAGACCGCCCGTTATCACAAGAAGTGCTCGATGAGCTTCGATCGGAGCTTAATAGGGTTGGGCTTTCTGAGTTTTTCCCCGATGCAATTGATCGGCTTGATCGATGATTCAGCTCACATCCAATCCTACTGAGGAGGCTTGCACGCGACTTGAACGCTGCAAACGTGCCCGCGACGCATTGGAAGATGGCGAAGAGGTGCCACTAGCCATACAGAACTGTTATCGACACCCAGAGGTGAAAACATCGATCATTGCCGAGGCGGGGGAGAAATGCGCATATTGTGAGAGTAAGGTCACACACGTATACTGGGGAGACGTAGAGCACATATTGCCAAAAACTCGGTTCCCAGATCTAAGCCTCGAGTACAGCAATCTTACTTTTTCATGCGCAATTTGCAACAACAAAAAGAGAAGCTATTACAGTGAATGTGCTCCAATTTTACACCCCTATACTGACATTCCGGAGGATCAGTTAGTTGGCTTGGGTCCGTTAATTTGGCACCGAAAAGGCAGCTCGTCAGGTGAGCGTACGATCACACTTCTTGAGTTAAATCGAGACAACCTGATTGAACGACGAAAGGAGTCTATCCAACGTCTTTCCGCTCTCGCAGATCGGTACATACGAGAGCCGAACGGACCTGTAAAGGAAGCGCTTTATCAGCATATCTTAGACGAGATGGAAGACTCTGCCGAATTTGCGCTAATTGTACGGTCGTTCTTGCTTTCAGTATACAACATTGAACGGGATGCGGACGAGATGGAATCTTGAACCGACAGATGAATATTTTCCTGCCGTTATTAAAGCCCGCGAATCGATTTACCTGTTTATGCTCCAACATTGTCTAGAGGTCAACTTATACCTCGACCGCCTTCTTAAGTTGCTGGTTAGGTGGCAACTGCAGCAACCGTAGCGGCGGACGAGTAGACGTGGTCAATAAATTATTCCCAAGTTCCCGACTGGCGAAAGGCCCTTAATCCCGATCCCCTCACGTTGGAGCATGAGCCCGATGCGGCGATAGCCAAAGCGCC
>CAZCVU010000359.1:0-1193 GCA_964501745.1 uncultured Flavobacteriales bacterium
GCGATTTTGCGGCGGCGGGCGGCTGCGTTGGGGGCGTTGGCGATGTCGGGGTCGGAGGGGAGAACCCCATTCGCGTCCAGTCGATGACCACGACGGACACTCTCGACACCGCGGGAACCGTCGAGCAGATCGAACGGTTGGTCGACGCCGCGGCACGCAAGCTAAAGATGGATCCGGCGGAGTTCCGCCGTCGAAACTTCATTGCACCAGAAGCTATGCCGCACACAACAGCGCTGGACCTGACGTATGACAGCGGAGAGTTCCGCCGCAATCTCGACGAAGGGCTAGCACGGGGCGATTACGAGAGCTTTGAAGAACGGCGGGCAGCATCGGAATCGGCCGGAAGGCTGCGCGGCTGTGGCATCGCCTATCATCTCGAGAACTCATCGGCGGGCGCAGCCGAAACAACCCATATCCGCGTCGAACCCTCAGGCGAGGTGAGGATGATCCAAGGCACGCAATCCGGCGGCCAAGGTCACGCGACGATCTTTCCTCAGATTGCCGCCGACCGATTGGGTATCGAGGTCGATCGTATCGAGCTGATCCAGGGCGACACCGACTTGGTTGCCACTGGCGCCGGCACCGGCGGTTCGAAATCCACAGGCGTCGGCGGCGTTTCATGCGACCGGGCCGCAGTCGCCGTGATCGAGCGGGGTCGTCTGATCGCCAGCCACGTGCTGGAGGCAGCTCCTGCCGATATCGAATATGTAAACGGCCTCTTCAAGGTCGCCGGCACTGACCGCAGCCGCACATTGTACGAGATAGCGGAGGCTGCGCAGGACCCGCAGAATCTAACCGATGAGCAAGAAACAGGGTTGTTCGGTAGCGGCGAGTTTGGTTCCACCGTGGCGTCCTACGCCAACGGCTGCCACCTGTGCGAGGTTGAGATCGACCCAGAGACGGGGGCTGTCGAAATTGAACGCTACTCGGTGGTCAGCGATTTCGGCACGGTCATCAACCCTCTGCTGACTGCAGGTCAGGTTCATGGCGGCGTCGCCCAGGGTGCCGGTCAGGCACTGCTTGAGAATTGCGTCTATGAAGAGGTCACTGGGCAGTTCCTCAGCGGCTCTTTCATGGACTACGCCGTACCAAGAGCCGGCGACCTGCCATTTCTAGATGTCTCATTCAGCGACGATATCCCAAGCCTGACCAATCCCATGGGGATCAAGGGAGCTGGAGAATCAGGGACGGTC
>CAZCVU010000359.1:1203-3368 GCA_964501745.1 uncultured Flavobacteriales bacterium
CGTCAACGCAGTGGTCGACGCGTTGGCAAAATTCGGCGTGGACAACATAGATATGCCGACGACACCCGAGCGGGTTTGGCGGATCGTCAATGGCGGCGCCCAAGCCATTTAGGGGCTCATTCCGGTAGCTCAAGCCATATTCCGGTTGACCCGCCCCCCCTGACTCCTATCATCGCCATCGGCCAGCGGGAGGTATACAGGAATGATAAAATTCGGTGTCGGTCAATCGGCGACACGCCTTGAAGACCAACGGTTTCTAACCGGCCATGGAACTTATACCAGCGACATCAACCTCGATGGGCAAGCATATGGCGTCGTCGTGCGATCTCCATACGCGCACGCAAAAATTGGCGGGATCGGCACGTCTGCTGCGAAAGCTGCGCCTGGCGTCTTGGCTGTCTACACGGCCGAGGACATCAAGGCAGCTGGACTAAAATCTCTGCCGTTTGCCATGGCCTTTGACAACACGGACGGATCGAAGGTGTTTTCGCCGACGCGCAACATCCTGGCCGTCGATGTCGTGCGGCACGTCGGCAATCCCGTCGCCTTCGTCGTCGCCGAAACACTTGGGCAAGCATTAGACGCGGCCGAACTGGTCGACATCGACTACGAGCCTCTGCCGGCTGTAACAGACACAAAAACTGCCACCGAGGCCGGCGCGCCCCAGGTCTGGGCCGAGGCGCCCGACAACGTGGCTTTTCGATGGCAAATAGGAGACCGTGAAGCGACTGATGACGCCTTCGAGAAAGCCGATCACGTCGTCCGCGTCGAACTGATCAATAACCGGCTGGTAGCCAATGCCATGGAGACGCGGGCGGCGATCGGGCACTGGGACGGCAAGCGCTACACGCTACACAGCCCTTCGCAGGGTGTTCACTTTACGCAGAACTGGCTCTCTGGTGTACTTGGCGTCCAGCCCGAAGAACTTCGCGTCGTGACACCTGACGTCGGCGGCAGCTTCGGCATGAAGACTATGGCCTATCCGGAGCCGCCGCTCGTGCTGTTTGCCGCTCGAGACCTTAATCGGCCTGTTAAATGGACCAGCGAGCGCACGGAAGCATTCGTATCGGACAACCAGGGCCGCGATCAAATCAATTACGCCGAACTTGCACTGGACGCAGAGGCGCGGTTTCTCGGCGTTCGCGTGCACACGATTGGCAATCTTGGGGCCCATTATTCGTCCTTTGCGATGTATATCCCGACGAGCGCCGGCGCAAAGTTGTTGGGTGGCGTCTACACGGTTCCCGCAGTCCACTTCGAGGTCACTGGCGTCTTCACGCACACGGTTCAGGTCGACGCCTATCGCGGTGCAGGGCGGCCGGAGGCAATCTACATCGTTGAACGCCTGGTCGACGCTGCGGCCCGCGAGCTCGAAATCGACCCGGCAGAGTTACGGCGACGAAACTTCATCCCCAACGACGCCATGCCCTATACCACCGCCATCACGAATGTGTATGACTGCGGTGATTTTCCGCGGATGATGGAAGAGGCGTTGAGACATGCGGACTACGATGGGTTTGCGGCCCGCCGCGAAAATGCCCGCATCGCAGGCAAGCTGCGCGGTCTAGGCATTGCCTCCTACGTCGAGAATTGCGGCAGCGGCGGCGAGAAGGCTGCTGTCAGTGTCGACAACAAGGGCGATGTGACACTTGTCATCGGCACTCAGGCGATGGGTCAGGGTCTGGCAACGAGCTACGCCCAGGTCATTGCCGAGCAACTCGGCGTCGACAACGACCGTGTCACTACAATTCAGGGTGATACAGACACAGTGGCAACCGGCAACGGCAGCGGCGGATCGAAATCGATGCCAGTCGGCGGCGTTGCCTGCCAACGTGCAGCCATCGCCGTGATCGAAAACGGCAAGCGAATCGCCGCCGAGGTGCTGGAAGCGGCGGCGACCGACATAGAGTTTGCAGACGGCGTCTTCAGCGTCGTCGGAACTGACCGCCGCGTTGGCCTTGCGCAAGTTGCAGACGCAGCGACAGATCCGAAATTTGCCGAGGACGGAGAGGACTCCGGTCTATCGGGGAGCGGCGAATTCGAAGCTGGATCCTCCACCTTTCCGAACGGTTGCTACGTCTGCGAAGTTGAAATCGACCGCGATACGGGATCCCTCGAGATCGTAAAGTTTATTGCTTTTGATGACGTTGGGACCGTGGTCAATC
>CAZCVU010000360.1:0-3362 GCA_964501745.1 uncultured Flavobacteriales bacterium
ACCTCACTCTGTCCCAAAGGCGCTGACGTCAGACATCTGTGATCCCCGACAGCGGGTCGTTCCTCAGCAACTTCCAGCTAACGCCAGAGGAAACTAGCGTTGCGCGCGTGCTCGACGTCAACGCGGCTCTCATCAACGATCCCGACCTGATCGCGCGCGGGACCTTGAGCACCGCCGCGCTATCAGCCGGCGATGACGGCATCACGGTCGGCGACGCGACGAACGCAAACAATCTCGCCGGCTTGTTCTCCAACGACCAAACGTTTCGTTCGTCCGGTGCAATCGCTGCGACGACCACCACCTTTACGAGGTATTCGGCGCAGGTCCTGGCGCTCCAGGCAGCGCTCGCATCCGACGCCAAGGCGGACTTCGCCTTTCAGGAAGAGTTCCAACTCACACTCGACACGCGGGCTTCCACACTCTCCGGTGTCAACATCGATGAGGAGCTCTCAAACCTCGTATTGCTCGAGCAGGCATTTTCCGCTTCGGCGCGCGTCGCCCAGGTCGCCAGCGAACTGCTGCAGGTGCTGCTAGATGAGGTCCGATAGGAGGACTAGGCGATGACACGTGTCGGCACGTTTGCCCAACAACAACTGACGCTCTTTCGTTCGCTCAGTACGCAGCAGCGCATATTCGATTCGCAAACTCAGGTCGCCAGCGGCAAGAAGTCGCAAGAGTTTTCGGGCATCTCCCGCGACGTCAACCGGTTGGTCACAATTCGCAGCGAGCTCAACCGCGTCGATCAGTTCACGCGCAACATCGTCAACGTCAACAAGCGACTGGAGCTCATGGAATTCACCATGAACCAGGTTGAAACGGTCGCTCGCGACTTTCGCGGCCAGCTCAATGCATCGCTGAACGGCAACGCGGCGGATCTCCTTTCACTGCCGGAAACGGCGGCGGGCCTACGCGATCAGGTCGTCGATCTGCTCAACACCCGCGACGATACGCGCTACCTGTTCGCCGGCGGCAAGGTCGATACGCGCCCAGTGGATCTCAACAATGGTACCTACACCGCACCGTCGCCACCGCCCTTCCCGGCCGCCACCAATACCGACTACTACGAAGGTGACAACGTCGCCCAACAGGTGCGGGTCGATGAGGGCTTTGTGGTCGACTACGGAATTACCGCCGACTCGGCAGCCTTTGAAAAGATCATCCGCTCGCTGGATTCAATCGCTAATACAACGTTCACCCAGCCGATAACGGCGACCGAGCAACAGGTCATCAAGGACGCAGTGACGGCGCTTAGCTCGGCGCTGGACAATGGCGGCGCCGACAAGACGGTCGCAGAGCTGTTCGCCGACACGGCGCTGGATCGCAAGTTGCTCGACGATGTGCAGGACAAGCACGACAACTTTATCGCCTTTGCGACAAATACGATCGGCGAAATCGAAAATATCAACACCGCCGATGCTGTCGCGACGCTGAACTTCGAGCAGGTGCAGCTTGAAGCGACCTTCACCACTCTTGTGCGCGTGCAGCAGCTTACGCTCACCAACTTCCTACGCTAGAAGAACGCACGATTGACAGCGCCACGGGCAATCCGAAAGACTGCCTGAAGCTCACTGAGATCTTGTGGCTGCCGAAATACGGGTATGGCCGAAACACCACGCCGTCGCCCCAGCGAACCAGCAAGCGTCGGACCGAGCGCCGAAATTCTGTCGCGCGCACTCGCGCATTTCAACGCCGGCGAGTTTGCCGAGGCAGAGGATATCTGCCGGCAGGTCGTGAGGCAGCAACCAGACAACGCCGAGGCCTGGCATCTCAGGGCGAACGCAGCATGGCGTTGCCGGCGCATGGACATCGCCGCCCAGGCAATTTCGGAAGCAGTCAACCTCGATCCCGAAAACGCAATCTACGCGCGAACGATGGCCCAGGTATTCGAGGATGCGGGATTAGCTGAGCAAGCCACCATGGCTTGGCGCCAGCTGGTTGCACGGGACGCCGAGGACGCAACCGCGCATCTCCACCTTGCAGCCTTGTTGCAGAAGGCTGACGAGACCTCCGAGGCACTCGCCCACTACCAACGTGCGGTGGCTCTTTGTCCGGATGACACAGCGCTGCAATACGCCTATGCGGCGGCTCTGGCGAAGGATGGCCAACACGAAGCAGCGATCACGGAGTTTGAGGCCGTCCTCTCGAGCGAGCCGAATAACGCCGACGCTGTTTACAACCTGGCGGTTGAGCTTCATGCCTGCGATCGGCTCGAAGAAGCCATCAGGCAGTATCTGCGGGCGTTGACGCTGCATCCCGATTGGGCCCAGGCTCACAACAACTTATCGGTTGCGCTGCGAGAAGCGAAACGAACCGAAGAGGCGATTACTCATGGCGAGGCCGCGATTGCTGCCCAGCCCGAAAATCCGCGGGCACACAACAACCTTGGCTTGGCGTTCCTCAATGCGGGCCGGATCGCGGACGCCGTTGATCAACTCGAGCGTGCCGCCGCCCAAGGCCCCGACGATCTAGAGATACAAAACAACCTCGCCGTAGCGCTCGACGCGTGCGGCCGCAGCACCGAAGCCATGCAGCTGATCGACAGCGCATTGCAGCAGCATCCGAATTGGCCAATCGGTCGTAGGACGCGGGGAAACCTGCTGCGTCAAACGAATCGTCTGGAAGAGGCGGTAACCGAGTATAGAGCTGCGTTGTCCAGCCAGCCGCTGGATT
Organism: uncultured Flavobacteriales bacterium; assembly: GCA_964501745.1. Classification (GTDB taxonomy): domain Bacteria; phylum Pseudomonadota; class Alphaproteobacteria; order UBA8366; family CAVOAK01; genus CAVOAK01. The sequence goes on from CAZCVU010000360.1 coordinate 2,671, forward strand.
TCGAACTATACGGAAATCTGGGACTTGCCCTCCTCAACCAAGGCAAACCCGAGGAAGCGTCGGCAATTTATGAGAAAGCTCTGGCGCTAAATCCCGACCAACCCGAAATCCGCACGGCGCTCGGAATCGCCCAGCTTGCAGCTGGCGACTTTGAGAACGGCTGGACAAATTACGAGAATCGTTGGGCGTGTGCCGACTTCGCACCAGCCAAACGTCAGTTTCCTGCGCTGCGCTGGGACGGCAGCAGCCTTGAGGGTCAGAGGATTCTCCTGTTTGCGGAGCAGGGCTACGGCGACACTATACAGTTTTGCCGATATGTACCGGTCGTCGAGCGGCAGGCGGCGGGGATAGTATTCGAGTGCCAGCCGGCGCTGGCGCAGCTTATGGAGACGCTGGACTGCGATGTCACAGTGGTCCCGCGCGGTGACGCATTGCCGCAAGTCGACCTCCATGCACCACTCATGAGTCTGCCGCTGCTGTTGGGGCAATCACGCGAACCGGTGCCGGCGGACATACCATACCTGTCAGCTCCAAAGGAGAAACAAGCACGCTGGAGGCAATTGCTCAGCGGTGACGCCCCTCTTAAGATCGGCATCGCCTGGGCTGGTAACCCCGCGCGTCAGGACGACCGGATGCGCTCGTGTCCGCCGGACCTCCTGCAGCCGTTGTTCGAAGTCACTGGTGCGGCCTTC
>CAZCVU010000361.1:0-3335 GCA_964501745.1 uncultured Flavobacteriales bacterium
GCGTCCGTCGTGTGCAGATTTTTCGCTTTGAATTTGCGGCACGTGACACAATATCAGGCGTAACGGGAGGAGACTGACAGATGTATCGTTGGCTGATCGCAGTGGCTGCATTTCTGAGCTTCGGATTGGCGCTGACGCCACCATTAGCGGCGGCTGACGCCGCGCCGATCGAGACGTTTTTCGGTAGCTTCAAGGGCAGCGGTATTGCCGAGAATGCCGACAGTCTGTTCTTTGGTGTCACCGTGCGCGACTTCGACGTAGAAATCGGATCGAAGTCCTCCGGGTTCGAGGTCAAGTGGACGGCCGTAATACGTGGTGGCGGCGACGTCGCCAAACCGAACGTCCGACGCAAAACATTGAGCCTCTCCTTTGCTCCTTCCGATCGCCCGAATGTGTTCGAGGCCGTCGATACTGAGGATCCCATGAGCGGAGAGCCGTTTGCCTGGGCACGCATCGACGGCCAGACTTTAACGGTCTACATGCTGTTGATCCGCGACGATGGCGGCTATGAGGTGCAGAGCTACGCGCGCACCCTAACGGCCCAGGGTATGGATCTGGTTTACGGACGCGTCCGCGATGGCGATATCGTACGGACTGTAAAGGGAAAACTGGTGAAATATGCGGAGTAAACCTAGATCGCTCATAGCAGGCCTGGTCTTAGTCGCTAGCATCGTTCTTGCAGATACCGCGCTGGCGCAGCAGGACAAGTCGATCACCGACTTCTTCGGTGTCTATGTCGGGCGCGCGAAGACCGCGGGTTCAGACGAGATTCGTGACCTAGACGTAATTATCGAACCGAGAAAGCGCGGCTTCACTATCAGTTGGTCGGCGGTCATCCGGCCTGGGGAGAAGCGTGCGGTTCCGGGCGTCAAACGACGGGCCGTCGCGCAGGCGTTTCAGGAATCGAAGAAACATGGGTTCTTCGAACCGGTCGCCGCGGGCACCGTGTTTTCCGGACGAAAGAAGCAGGATTTTGTCGGTGGCGATCCAGTGATTTGGGCGCGGATTCAGCAAAACACGCTCTCAGTGTATTCATTGGTTGTGCAGGAGAACGGAACCTATCAATTGCAAGTCTACGACCGCATCTTGACGTCGCTTGGCATGGATATCCAGTTTAGGCGTTACGATGACAGCGTCCTAAGCCGAGGAATCACAGGCAGCTTGGCGCGCGCCGAAGACTGAAGGCTTATAGGTGCCTAATCGGGCATCTGCTCTAAGAGTATTTTCAACTGGCGCAAACAGGAGGCGCGGTCGGCGCGGAAACCGCCGTCGATCCACCAATCCTCCATCGCCTGCAACACAACCCCGACCTCAGGTCCGCGCGGCACGCCCAGCGCCATCACGTCAGCGCCGTGCAAGGGAAACTTCTTCGGCTGCCAGTCATCGCCGGCAGCGACCAGTTCGGCCCAACCATCGTCGGCATTCGCGCCGGCCCAGCCGACGAGTGCTGCGTCGCGAAATGCCGGGACACCTATCCTGTGGAGCAGGGCCTCGCGCGCGGCGGCGCCTAGAGCCGGGATGATCGCCACTCCATATTCGGCAATCGCCGCCAAGCGGTCGCCCTGGGCGTTTGAAAGTCGCAGCCGCGTCGAGAGGCTATCCAAATCGGTGTCGCTCAACGCCAACACAGCCGCGAGGCGGCGTAGCGGGTCGTTGACCCGAAGCGTCGCCTCCAACTCCACAAGCCGGGACAGCCGATCGACGTTTGTCGCCTCGCGGAGAAAATGATCGAGGATGCCCTCGTCGCGCATCAGCCGCATGACGTCGCCGGCCGTCTCCGCCTCCAGCGTCTTCAGCAATTCCGCGCGCACACGCTCGGCGGACAATTGGGGCAACTGCGGCGCCATTTCACGGCAGGCAGCCAGCGCCTCCTCGTCTGCCGGTGGCTGACCGTAATGCGCGAAGAATCGAAAGTATCTAAGCAGCCGCAGTACGTCTTCACTGATCCGGTCCTTCGCAGTACCAACGAACCGCACACGATGCGCCGATAGATCCGCAAGCCCGCCGAACGGATCGTGAAGCGTTCCGTCCGGCTCGAGCGAAATTGCGTTGATCGTAAAGTCGCGCCGCGACGCGTCCTCGGTCCAGTCGTCGGTAAACTCGACCTTGGCATGCCGCCCATAGGTTTCGACATCCCGCCGAAGCGTCGTGATCTCAACGGGCTTGCCGCCGACGATTGCCGTTACCGTGCCGTGAGCGATGCCGGTCGGGACAACTTTGATCTCCGCCGCGTCAAGCAACTCGACAACCCGATCGGGCGGCGCCCCGGTGGCGATGTCGATATCCCTGATCTGCCGGCCCAGCACGGCATCCCGTACGCAGCCGCCGACGAACCTAACCTCGGCGCCACCTTCGGTGAGTTTCTGCAGCACCGCCGTCGCTTCTGGCGACGACATCCACGGCTGCGGCGCAAGCTGGCTAACCGTGCTGTCACTCACCTTTTTGAAAAGGGAATGATCTTCCCTCCCTCGAGCCGCGGCGCTTGGCCAGTAGATCCGGTTCCCTCAGGGGCAAGTACGCCGACGAAGATCAACGTCGCGGCACATAGCGCGATGCCAGACATGGACAACCAGGCCCAGGGCAGCGCCTGCCAGTTCGGTGCTGCGGCGTCTTCCTGCTTTGCCTTGCGAACGCGCCACGAGAACCAGACCCACGTGACATAGACAAGAAACGGGGCGATCAGAGGCAGGACGATGGTGAAGAACTTACGGGTCATTTTTCCTGAAGAACATGCGCGAGATTAACCAGCATTCCAGCCGTCGCACCCCAGACTATGCGGTCTTCATACATCAGAACATAGAAATACCGTCGCTGCCCCTCGTGAAGACGCGCGCGTCGTTCGTAGTTGGCGGGGTCGATGGCCAGTGCAAGCGGCAATTCGAAGACGTCGTCGACTTCCGCCGGGTCCGGTCGGACATCGAATGGCGGCCGCACCAATCCGACGACCGGCGTGATATGAAATCCGGTTCGGGTGACATAGACATCGAGTTCACCGGCGACCTCCACACGATGCGGCGACAGTCCAACTTCCTCCTGCGCCTCTCGCAATGCCGCCGCCGCCGGTCCGGCGTCTGTGGCATCGATGCGTCCCCCGGGGAAGCTGATCTGGCCAGGGTGATCGGGCAGATGCTGTGAGCGTTTGGTCAACATCACTGTGACGCCACCACGCCGGTCAATCAGGGGGATCAGCACGGCTGCCGGAATCAGCGAGGCCTGTGGCATCATGCCGGGATTGAGGTCGTGATCGCCGCGGCTTGGGGGATTCGTCGCCAGGTTGCGACGCTTGGCCTCCGCCTCATTCAGCGTCTCACCACGCTTGCCGTAGGAGGTGCCCT
>CAZCVU010000362.1:0-2181 GCA_964501745.1 uncultured Flavobacteriales bacterium
CAGCGGCACGGCGACATCGGGCAGCGACTTCACCGCCGCCTCCGGCACCCTCACCTTCGCCGCCGGCGAGACCTCGAAGACCATCTCGGTGGCAATTACCGACGACAGCACCGAGGAATCGAACGAGACCTTCACGGTGACGCTAGACGTCGGAGCGGGCATCGACGTCGGCTGCGTTTGCTTCCTGCTCGGGGCTCATGAAGGGCCGGGTGCCGAAGCCCTGGCGGATCGGCGTATAGCCCGACCACGGCGTCTTGGCGACGCTGAAGTCACAGACCACGGCGTTGCCATGGTCGTCGAAACGAATGTGATCGGGCTTCAGATCGCGGTGAACGATGCCCCGGTGGTGGACCTCCGCCATGCCTGCCAACACTTGGGGCAAGATTTCCTGAACCCGTTCGAGGGCCAGGGCGCGTGGCGCGGGCGGTGACATGAGCCGCGCGCCGTCTGTTGCCAGGTCGCCGAAGATCTTGTCGCGCAGACTGCCGGGAAGGAAAGGCATGACGAAGCAGGGCCTATCGTCGAGCAGCTCCGTGATCTCCAGGATCTCGACGATATTGGGATGCTCGAGCCCGGCTACCAGCTCGGCTTCGGCAACGAAACGTCGCCGCAGGCGGGCTTCGAGATCGTCCGCGGCCTCGGCGATCATCTCTTGAAGAGGGCGGCCCTGGATCGAGAACACCTTCATGGCGACGCGCCGGCTGCCGTGATCGCATAGCAGCACCTCGGAGGTGTCGCCGCCACCCAGGCGCCGCACGAAGCGATATCGGCCGAAGCTTTCCACGCTACGAGTATGGGAGGTATTGCGGCGGGGCGACAAGGCCGTCCCCTTGTCGCTGACGCCTTGTTCGTCCAAGCTAACGGCGACGTTCACCGGGGGGCAAGCCAGCATGAAAGACTTCGAAACGGAAATTCCGACGGACGATGGCGTCATGGACGTTTTTGTCTGCCACCCGGAACAGCATGGGCCGCACCCGGCGGTGATCATGTATATGGATGCGCCGGGTATGCGGGAGGAGCTGCGCGACATGGCGCGGCGATTGGCTAGCGTGGGCTATACGATCCTGTTGCCCAACATGTACTACCGCACCGGCCGCGAGGGGCACTACGGCTATGATCTCTCCCGCATCCGCGTCGATGACGACGAACGGGCCAAGATGTTCGAGGTGATGAATACCCTGACGAACGCCCGCGTCGTTGCCGACACCGCGGGATTGCTGGCTTTTGCCGAGCAATGTGACGCCGCTGGCGCCGGCCCCCTGGGCTGCGTCGGTTACTGCATGAGCGGACAATTCGTGATGTCGGTCGGCGCCGCCTATGCCGATCGTTTCGCTGCCATCGCGTCTTATCACGGGGTCAAAATCATCACCGACCAGGCGGACTCGCCGCATTTGACGGCCCACAAGATCAAGGGCGAGGTCTATTTGGGTTACGCCTCCGACGATCCCCATGTCCCGGACGAAGAGTTGGCCGCCATGCCCGATACCCTGGCAGCGGCGGGCCTAAACCACACCATCGAAATCTATCCGCAGACCGAACACGGCTTCGTCTTTCCCCAGCGCCCGGTCTATGTGAAGGCCGCATCGGAACGACATTGGGAGACCATGCTGTCACTGTTCGAGCGCCGGCTGCGGCAATAGCGGGCTATAGCTGAAATCGCGGCCGGTCGAGGGACTTTGGCGCGACGTCATCGAACTCAACCAGCGAGGCTCGACTCATTCTCTTCAGCACTACTGATTTCCGGCAGGTCGAAGAAAAACGAAGTTCCCACACCGACTTCAGAAACGAAATCAATCGTACCTTCGTGGCCTTCCAAGATTGCCTTCGTGATGTTCAGTCCCAGTCCCGTGCCATTCTTTTGACGATCGTCGGAGCTGTTTTCCTGGGCGAATCTGTCAAAAACCCGATGGCGAAACGCCTGCGAAATTCCTGGCCCGTTGTCCTTTACCGATAGGCGGGCCATGCCATCCTTGCGCACCATGGATATCTCCACCACGCCGCCATCGCCGGAGAACTTGGCCGCATTCGAGAGCAGGTTGGCCAGCACTTGGGCCAGGCGATCGCTATCACCCCGCACCATGACCGTGGGCCAGTCTCCGGTGGCAACGAATTCGACTCCGTGCTGATCGGCGAACCCCTTGTTGCTCTCGACGGATTCCAAAACAAGGCGCGACAGGTTGA
>CAZCVU010000362.1:2191-3335 GCA_964501745.1 uncultured Flavobacteriales bacterium
TGATCAGCTGATAATCGAAATTCATTCTGCCGGACTGTAGCTTCTCCATGTCCAGGATGTCGTTGACCAGATTTATCAGGCGTCCGGTGTTCTTATGGGCGAGCCCGATCAGGTCACCCACCTTGCCAGGCACGTCGCCCAGGGCGCCACCGGAGATCAGGCCGAGGGATCCCATGATCGAGGTCAGCGGCGTTCGCAGTTCGTGGCTGACGGTCGAGATGAACTCGCTTTTCATGCGGTCTATCTCTTTGCGTTCGGTGATATCGCGAACGATACCTACGAACATGCGATCTCCGGACATGACAAGTTCCGTGATGCCGAGCTCGATCGGGAAGGCGCTGCCATCCTGGCGCCGTGCCTCGACTTCGCGAACGGTGCCGATGATGCGTTTGTTCCCGCTCTGCCGGTATTGCGAAAGATAGCTGTCGTGGTTGACTTGGTCTGGTTCCGGCATCAAGGCGCTGACGTTCTTGCCGACAAGGTCGGTTTGGGAAAATCCGAATATCTGACCCAGGGCCGGGTTGGTTGATTCGATGATGCCGCCATCGTCGATGATGATGATGCCGTCGAGGACGTTGTCGACGATGGCCCGAACGCGTCTCTCACTTTGTGCCAATTCGTCGGTTCGTTCGGCCACCAGGTGCTCGGTCTTGGCTGTCCGACCCGTCAGCACCAAGAGCAGCACCTGAAGAATGCTGACGAACAACAGCCCGCCGCATAACACCAGCCAGGGCTCCCAGGCGCGACGGGTCAAAAAGTAGCCCTTGTCGAGCGTAAACCTGAGCTGCCACCGGCGGTCGGCTTGAATGACGGGAATGGCGAGTGACCAGCCATCCGCCTTCCGCCCGCCATCCTGATTGTCGAGAACGGGGCCAAACAGATGTTGCCGTTCTTTGGGCGCCGACAGATCGAAAACGGACAGCAGGATTTGCTCCCGGTCGATGGTGCCGAGGGCACTCTCGATCATATCGCCGATGCGAAAAACACCAAGCGTGAAGCCGGAAAGGGCGGCGCGCCGTTCCTCCACAGTTTCGCGCCCCTTGCCGTTCCGGTAGATCGGTTGGAAGAGCAAGAAGCCGAACTGCTGGCCGGTTTCCTGCACCAGTCGAATGCGTGAAGTGGCGACTTGATTGCCGCTATCGCG
>CAZCVU010000363.1:0-3334 GCA_964501745.1 uncultured Flavobacteriales bacterium
ATGCTGACGTGTCAGAACTCGCCCGCAGATCAAAGCATGAGGGTTGAACGTTGCCTGTCCCAGCCATTCACCTGCGTCGCTGACAACGCCGGTGACGGTTCCCGGCTCTAGCGCCTTTACCTCGCCGGTCATCTGGATCTCGTTGGAGTAGATCCAGGGTCGTCCGGCGGCGATCCGCTTGTGGCGTCGTGGTAACAGTTTAATGAGAGGTTGCGTCATTGCCTTTTTGGGCTTCGATTTGGAGTTAGCCGCTAGCTGGCGGCTGCAGCGAGTAGGTCGAGCGCTCGAACCGTTCCAACGATGATACGTCGCGCCAGATCCAGCGCTGCTGGGTCCACAGTATGCGGTCCATCTTGCGTCGTGTGGTAGGTTCGGAAGATCCGTGGCCGAAAGTAGCGGATCAGCCATTTGAACGAGTTGGGGTTGTCGACATAAGCGCGCAACCTCGCCTCGTCTTCGCGCGGCACAATTGTTACACCGACGCTGGGAACTCCCTTTTCAAAGAAGCTCTCATGATCGCTCGAAAAGCGCGCCACCGGGCCATGAGTCGAGTGGTAGACGCCAATTTTCTCGCTGGCACGCATGAGGGCTCGCACAACGAGCGCGTCGGCCGCTCCCTCGCGCAGGTCCCAGATGCCAACCGCGTCACCGATACCGCAGAGATCGAAACTGATAGCGCCAACCAGGTTGCTGAGATCGCCGCTGCGGGCATAGTGCCGCGAACCCGCCAAGGCTGCCTCTTCGAGGTCTGAAAACAGGAGCACGAGCTTGATGTGAACTGGCGGCTGGCCAACCAGCTGCCTCAGACCGTCGACTGCTGCTGCGACACAGGATGCGTTGTCGTTGGCGCCAGGAGAGTCGCCGATGCTGTCGAAATGTGTAGCGATGACAACGGCTTGTGGTCCCCGTCCGATTTCAACCAGCAAATTCTCTCCGCTCAGGCCAGCGGATTGAAAAGGCTGTCGCATGTGGGCGATGCCGAAGGCCGCAAGTGCCTGTGACACGATTTCGCGCCGCGCGACGTTGCTCTTTCCGGACAGTACGTCCACGAGTCTTTTTGGCGTCGGGTTTGCGAGATAGTAGTCGATGCCTCGCGAAGGTGATTCGGTCGCCGCGTTGCATCCGGTAAGCGCCAGCAGCGCCAGGGTTGAAATGATGCGCCTCATCCAACAAGACCTCAGTCGCCGAGAACGACGCCCTCTCGCCGTGGGTCGGCACCTCCTTCAAGACCTTGCGACGTAATCATGATGCCGTGAAGCCCGCTGGTTAGGACGCGCGTGGCGACCTCGTGTCCAAGTGCCTCTAGCGCAACCACGCTTGCCTCGAGCGATGTCCCCTTCTCAAGCTCAGTGCGGCCGTTCCGGTTGATGAAGTGGGGAAAGGAGATCGCTTCCTGGATGTCTTGACCCCAGTCGAGTGCTGCGAGGATCGTCTTCGCGACATAGTTGATGATGCGGCTGCCGCCAGGCGAGCCGATTACCATCTTGAGGTCTCCTTGGCCGTCCAGAACGATTGTCGGGGACATCGACGAGCGGGGCCGCTTTCCGGCGTCGGCGCGATTTGCCACTGGTTTGCCATCCTTCTCGGGCAAGAATGAAAAATCGGTGAGCTGATTGTTGAGCAGGAAGCCCCTGACCATCAGGCGCGACCCGAAGGCGCTCTCGATGGAGCTGGTCATTGAGGCCGCGTTTCCATCGGCATCGACGATCGAGATATGGGTTGTCGAATATCCCTCCAGGGAGCCAGCCGACGATGCATTGAGGCTTTGGCGCTGATCCGGGTTGCCTGGACTGGCCTTCCCCATGGAGCGGTTAGCGTTGATCAGCGCGCTGCGCGCTTTGAGGTAGGAGCGACCGAGTAGGGCGCCGGACGGCACATCCACGAAATCAGAATCGGCCATGTAGAGATTGCGGTCCGCGTAAGCGAGCCGCCCGGCCTCTGCAAAATGATGGATGGCCTGCGAGGCGTTCGGGCCGAGGGCCGCGACATCGAACCGCTCGATAAGTCCAAGGATCATGGCGACGGTGAGGCCGCCTGACGACGGCGGGCCCATGCCGCAGACGCTGTAGCCGCGATAGCCGCCGCACACGGCTGGTCGCACTTTGGCCTCGTAACCCTCGAGATCAGCCGAAGTCATAAGTCCAGGGTTGCCGCTCGCGCCGGTTACCGTCGTGACGATATCGGCCGCAATGGCGCCCGTGTAGAAGACGTCCGCGCCGCCGTCGGCGATCGCGCGCAAGGTCGCTGCGAACGGCTTATTGACGAGCCGGTGGCCGACCGGCCACGCGGCCCCCTCGGCGTCGTAGAAGTACGTCCGCGCCGTCGAATAGCGCTGCAGGTGTTTGTCCTGGGAAACAAGCTTGTGGAGGCGAGGCGAAACCGCGAAGCCCTCGTCCGCAAGTTGAATCGCTGACTCGAACAGACGCCGCCAGGGCAGCTTGCCATGGCGGTCATGGGCCAGCTCGAGCATTCTCAGGATTCCTGGCATGCCCACCGAACGTCCCCCGACGACGGCATCCCAGAATCCCATGCGGCTGCCATCCGCTTTGAGAAACAGCGCCGGCGTGGCCGCGGCGGGGGCGGTCTCACGACCGTCGTAGCTTGCAAGCGCGCGGCTGGCGGCGCTCCAATGCAACAGGAAGGCACCACCGCCGATGCCTGAACTCTGCGGTTCAACCAGATTCAGGACCATCTGGGTGGCAATCATTGCGTCGATTGCGCTGCCACCCTCCTTAAGTACAGCGTAGCCGGCCTCGGCGGCGTGTGGGTTGGCGGCCGAAACCATGAAGGATTTGGCAACGACGGCTGACTCAGCGGCGGCTGCCGGGCTCGCCGTCGATATCACGAGCCCGAATGCGGCGGCGGCGAGGAACAGACGTGTCATTTTGGTGCTCCTTGGGAGAGGTTGACCATGATAGGTCAGCCTGCGGGCGGCGCATAGCCGCGGTTTCGGCGGTTCGAAGCCCGGTAGCCTGTTTGCGTGTGGCATGATAGTGGCTATGCCCCGGGCGCAGGTTAGGAGGGGAGAGACAGCGACTCGCGGCGGCGGATTGGCTGGCTTGATCGCAGATATCAAGCCTTTGGAGCCCAGTCAGTGCTTGAGCAAGGATTGCCGCGCCTTCCGGAGCTAGCTATCCTTCCGCCACCAAGAAGGGGCGAATATGCGAACTTCCAGAACTGTCCAGCTGCGTGCAGCCGGCCTCGTTGTTTGCCTGCTGGCCAATTTCGGACTGGCGATGTCCGAGGTTCATGCCGAAGACCGGCTGGTCGTCGGCGTAACGCTTGAGCCGCCTCACCTTGATCCCACCGCCGGTGCAGCAGCAGCAATCGATGA
>CAZCVU010000364.1:0-3312 GCA_964501745.1 uncultured Flavobacteriales bacterium
CGTTGAGCCAAATCGGCCTCGCGGTGCCGATTATTCTGCTATATGAAATATCAATCTGGTGCGCCCGTATGATCGAAAAGAAACGGGCGGACGAGGACGAGACGTTGGGGGATGATGCCGACGAGTCGGTTGGGCAATCGCCAGCAGATTGACGGTCGCTGCGTAATCCACATGAGCCTTGGTTGACGATGCCGGAGTAGGGGCCAGGTAATGCATGACATAAGAGCCATCCGCGACGATCCGGAGGGTTTCGACAAGGGCCTGAATCGGCGCGGCTTGGAGTCGCTGAGCGGGCAGGTGCTGGAAATCGACGCCAAGCGCCGCGCCGCGCAGACAGTGTTGCAAGACATGCTCAATCGCCGCAACGAGGCCTCGCGCCAGATCGGCTCGGCGAAGCAGAAGGGCGAAGATGCGGCCGCCCTGGTGGCTGAAGTTCAGGGCTTGAAAGACGATATAGCGAAGGCGGAGGCAAATGAGCGTGCGCTCGCCTCGGACCTCGACGCGCTACTTGCGGGCCTGCCGAACCAACCGGCACCCGATGTTCCCGACGGTGAGGATGAACGTGCAAATGCGTTGCTGCGCGAAGTTGGCGAGAAACCCTCCCTCGGCTTTACCCCGAAGCAGCATTATGAGCTCGGCGAAGGGCTGGGCCTGATGGATTTCGAGACCGCGGCGAAACTGTCGGGTTCGCGCTTCGTGGTGCTCAAGGGCGCACTCGCCAGACTCGAGCGGGCGTTGGCGGCGTTCATGCTGGATCTGCACACCAGCGAGTTCGGCTATATCGAAATTGCGCCACCGATATTGGTCCGCGACGAGACGATGTATGGCACAGGCCAATTGCCCAAATTCGTTGACGACCTGTTCCGCACAACGAACGACTATTGGCTGATTCCGACTGCCGAGGTGCCGCTGACGGCGCTTGCCGCCGACACCATACTCGACGCCGCCGACTTGCCAATCCGGGTTACCGCGCACACTCCCTGCTTCCGCTCGGAGGCCGGCGCGGCCGGCAAAGACACCCGCGGGATGATGCGCCAGCATCAGTTCAACAAGGTGGAGCTTGTGTCGATCACGCATGCCGACGAGTCGGACGCGGAATTGGAACGTATGACTGCGTGTGCCGAGGAAGTCTTGAAACGTCTCGGGCTGGCATACCGCGTGGTGACCCTATGCACGGGTGACATGGGGTTCGGAGCGCGCAAGACTTACGACATCGAAGTCTGGCTGCCCGGTCAGGACATGTATCGGGAGATCTCGAGCTGCTCCAATTGCTGGGACTTTCAGGCGCGGCGTATGGGCGGCCGGTTTAGAACGCCGGGCGCGAAGGGAACCCGTTTCCTCCACACGCTGAACGGTTCCGGACTTGCGGTCGGGCGCACGCTGATCGCGGTGTTGGAAAACTACCAGCAGGAAGACGGCTCGATCGTGTTGCCGGAGGTTCTCTTGCCGCACATGAACGGTCTTGGCCGCATCGCCAATGACGAGGTCGAATGAAGTCCAGGCCGCCGCTGGATCTAAGCAAGGCATGCATACTGCTGGCGAATGACGATGGAATCCGCTCATCCGGCCTGAAGGCACTCGAGCGAATTGCCCGGCAGCTTTCCAGCGATGTCTGGGTGGTCGCGCCGGAGACTGAACAGAGCGGTGCCGGCCATTCGCTCACCTTGCACCGGCCATTGCGGCTGCGCAAACTGTCGAAGAGACGCTATGCGCTCGACGGCAGCCCGACGGATTGCATTATGTTTGCCCTCGGCGAGGTGATGGGTTCAAAACGGCCCGATCTCGTCTTAACCGGTGTCAACCGCGGCATGAACGTTGGCGAGGACGTCACCTATTCCGGCACGGTTGCGGCAGCTATGGAGGCGACGCTGCTGGGTATTCCCGCCGTTGCCCTGAGCCTCGAAGCAGAGTCCGACCACCCGGCCAAATGGGCAACGGCTGAACAGCTGGCGCCGCAGGTCGTGCGCGAACTCACCTGTCACGCATGGCCCGATGACGTCTTCATGAATGTCAACATTCCAAACCTCGTGGCAGGCTCCGTGAAGGGCGTCCGGGTGGTCAATCAAGGCCGCCTCGAAGCTGAAAACGATATCATCAAGCTGACGGATCCGCGTGGTCGGTGGTATTACTGGATCGGACCGTCGAAACGCCGGAAACTGCACCGGAATTCCGACTATAATGCGATTGCCGATGGATACATCGCGGTCACGCCGCTACATGTCGACCTTACGCATCAAGGGATGGTGCGAACCTTGAGAAAAGCCTTCTCGTGACGCTCGCCAGCCAAAAAATCCGCTTCATCATGGATTTGCGGCGTGGTGGTATCGGCGATACGCGTGTGCTAGCCGCAATGGAACGCGTGCCGCGTGAGGATTTTGTACCGCAAACCTTTATCGACCAGGCTTATGAGAATGTTGCGCTGCCGATCGGCTATGGCCAGACCATCAGCCAACCGCATGTCGTGGCACTAATGACGCAGGCGTTGGACGTCGGCGATCGTTTGAAGGTACTCGAAGTCGGTACCGGTTCAGGCTATCAGACGGCGGTCTTGTCCTACCTTGCGCGGCGCGTCTACACGATCGAGCGCACGACCGATTTCTTCACTGCCGCCGAGCAGCGTTTTGCGGCGTTGAAACGCCACAACATCACGACGAAACTTGGAGACGGCGGGCTTGGCTGGCCTGAGCAGGCGCCGTTTGCGCGAATCATCGTGACGGCGGCCGCTGCGGATGTGCCGCCGATTTTGGCCGAGCAGTTGACACCTGATGGCGTGATGGTGGTGCCAATCGGTGATGACCGCGAACACCAACAGATCATCCGGGTCCGGCGCACGCCGGATGGTTTCGATACTGAGGATTTGGGGCCGGCGAGGTTTGTTACCATGACCGATGGCGTCGGGGATGCGGAGAGTGGTGTCGGCTGGTAGCGCAAGCTTGCTGGAAATCGGCTGGCCTCGCGCTTTTGGCTGGCACGGGCGTCCGGTGGCCCGGCTGCTGCTCGGCTTGGCGATTCTACTCGGCGTGGCGGCCTGCAGTACCCCCAGCGTCAATGTTGTCATCTTCGGCGACCGTCCGCTGCAGGTCACGAAAAGACCGGCGTCGCAGCCGCGGCCCGCTGATGGCGCATACACGGTACGCAAGGGCGATACGGTATATGGCATCGCGCGCCGCTATGGTACTTCGATTCGCGACGTCATCGACGCCAATGCTTTGAAGCCGCCCTATCTCCTAAAGGTTGGCCAGCGCCTGACGTTGCCAAAACCACGCCTGCATACGGTCGTTGCCGGCGACACGGTGAACGAAATCTCGCATC
>CAZCVU010000365.1:0-3304 GCA_964501745.1 uncultured Flavobacteriales bacterium
GACCGGCAGAGTGTTCTGCGCCGATAGTCCGTTTCACTACTAGCCCCAATGTCGGTCTTGGGGAAGACCGGATGCATTTTCTTCAGATCTCCACACTTCAGCGGTCGGCGAGCTTGCGGGCTTCGTCGTGCGTCACTGGTGTCGCCGTCGTGCAGATGCTGGTGCCCAATACACGGCGTGTCTTCTGGCTGCGCCACAAGACTCGCCTACTGGGCTGCCATAGTCAGCCCTCAGCAACCAATTCGGGTTAGTCCATTCTGCTGCGTTCTGTGGTCTACGCCGCCGGTCAAGTCTCCGAACGACCGGGAAAGGCATTCGGCCAATTCTTCGGCTGGGCGCGGATATATTGTCGTGGATAGGGTGCTTCTGCCCCCAGTTCCTCCGCTGCCCGCCAAGCCCAGTGCGTCTCGTACAACAAGCCCCGTGCCAGGGCCACAAAATCGGCCTTGCCCGAGGCGACGACATCTTCCGCGTACTGGGGATCGCGGATCATGCCGACGGCGATCGTCGGAATTTCGGCCTCGGCTTTGATCTGTGCCGATAGTGGCACTTGATAGCCCTGCTCGGCGTTGGCGACTGGCGGCTGGCTGGCGCTGTTTCCGCCACTAGAAACGTCGATGAAGTCACAGCCTAGCGCCTTCAATTCGCCCGCCAACACAACCGACTCCTCGATCGTCCATCCCGGTTCCTGCCAGTCGGTCGCCGAGATGCGGATGCCCAAAGGCTTGCCCTCGGGCCAGACGGCGCGCACGGCGGCAAAGACGTCGAGCGGATACCGCATGCGGTTTTCGAGCGAGCCGCCGTATTCATCGTCACGGTGGTTGGCTATTGGCGATAGGAACTGGTTCAGCAGATAGCCGTGGGCGGCGTGCAATTCGATGACATCGAAATCGAGACGCGCCGCACGTTCGGCGGCTTGAACGAAAGCGTCGCGGACACGGTCCATGTCGGTCAAGCTCATCGGGCTCGGCGTCGGCCAGCCGTCCGCAAATGGCAGGGGTGAGGCGGATATCGTCTGCCATGCGCCGGCCGACGGGTCCAGGGGACCGCTGCCGTTCCATGGCACAGCAGTCGAAGCCTTGCGTCCGGCATGAGCGAGTTGCAAAGCGATCTTGGCTTCTCCGTGCCTACGGCAAAATCGGATGCCGCGATCAAGGGCCTCCTCCTGTTCGTCGTTGTACAGCCCCAGACATCCCGGCGTGATCCGACCTTGGGCCTCTACACCTGTCGCCTCTGCGATCATCAGTCCGACGCCCGAAACCGCCAAGCTGCCCAAATGCATGAGATGCCAGTCGTCGGCCAACCCGTTCTCGGCTGAAAACTGGCACATGGGGGCGACGACGATGCGGTTGGGGAATTCCAGTTCGCGCAAGGTGGTGGGCGAAAACAAAACGCTCGTCATGGTACGCTCCTCGGTGCGTTGAAATCGCTGTTTCCCAGGCTACCGCCTGCCAAATACCTGAAATCCCGAGTACCTGAAGTCGGTCTACTCACACATTGACGCAAATCAACCATGCCCCTCCAGGCCAACCTACGGAGATCTCCGCATCGGGTCATAAGCGGACGTTTCCCAACTTGAAGATGATGGTTCGCCAATGGCCAGAATCGGACGCTAGCGGCAACCTTCCAGGCAATATAAGATATTTGCGTGTTTCCGCGAGCATTGCTCGGAGAAATCTAATGAACAGCGCTGCCGAAATCGAATCTGAGACTATCAAACCGGTTGAGGGACGCTTTGTCTGGAAGAGTCCGGATGTCGACTATCAAAAAGATGCGACGCGCTTCTTCTCCGAGGCGGATATTGGTGAGATCGACCAGGCACTTAACCATCTGAAAAGCCTTGGCAACTTGGATTTCCCGGAAATCACGCCAGATACATTTCCGCTGAGTGAGTTCCGTGAGAACTTACGAACTTGTTGTGAAGACCTTCGTACGGGACTTGGTTTCCTCAAGTTCCGCGGTTTTCCAGTGGATCGGTACAGTCAGGATGATTTGGGCCGTATCTTCTATGGGTTGGGGACTTATCTTGGCACTCCGATGCCCCAATCCTACCGGGGGGAGCTGCTTGGACATGTCATGGACGTCTCTGATATAGAGCAGACTGACCGAGGTTATCATCGAGGTGGTACGTTATCGATGCATACGGATGCTGGTGGCATAGCAGCCCTGATGTGCCTAAAGGCCCCCGCCAGTGGCGGCATGAGCCGGATCGCCAGTACTGCAGCACTTCACAATGAACTATTGAAGACACGCCCCGATCTTGTCTCGGTGCTGTACGAAGGGTTTCTGCAGCGCAGCACGGAGAAAGATGCCAAATACGGAGATGGTCAGAACCTAACTGACGGCAAGATACCAGTCTTTGCACGGAGTAATGGCGAGTTCGCATGTCGCTACATTGGCGGGTTTCTACGCCGGGCCATAGAAGCGGGTGACGTTTCAGAGGGTGGGCTCGAACTGGAAGCTGTTGACGCGCTCGATAATCTGGCGGGCCTTCCGGAGTTCTACCTCGACATGCCCTTTGAGGAAGGCGACATACAGTATCTGAATAATAATCTGATCCTGCATAGCCGTACGGACTATACAGACGGGCGCGAGCTTGATCAGCGGCGCTATTTGTTACGGCTTTGGCTGGTTGTTCCAGGATGGCCGGAGCATGCATTCGACGACCACAATTGGAAGGATCAAGAAATCTGGATCAAGCGCCGTGAACATCTTGGCGAGACTTCAAGCGCATATTTCAAGAAGCTTGAAGACATGCGGGTTCATGGTGAGAGCATCAGTTAGCTAAGCTGGCTTGACTCTGCATGTGGAAACCCTCGGCAGGCGTCTTCACCGCTTCGATCGGACAGAACAGGCAGACTAGCGACTTTATATGGCGTGACCGACGAAGCGAGTTATGGCTGTCAAGGATATCTTCAACGCGGCAATGGAGTATGCGGACGACGACGTCGCCGAGTTGGTGCAGGCGGAGATCGATGCCGGCACCGACGTCCGGACGATCCTCGATGAGGGCCTGATCGCGGCACTCGATATCGTCGGCGAGAAGTTCAGCAACGGCATCCTGTTCGTACCGGACATGCTGTTGGCGGCGGACGCGGTACAGGCTGGCCTGGACATCCTGCAGCCACTGCTGGTCAATACGGGCGTCAAGCCAATCGGGACCGTCGTGTTGGGCACCGTCAGGGGTGATCTGCACGACATCGGCAAGAATCTGGTCGGCATGATGCTGGAAGGTGCGGGTTTTCGGGTCATCGACCTCGGCACGGACATCGATCCGGAACGCTTCATCGACGTGGCCCAGGAG
>CAZCVU010000366.1:0-3292 GCA_964501745.1 uncultured Flavobacteriales bacterium
GCTTCGTCGATGTACCCCGATGGCCTTGCTAATTCTTCCGGCCAAGTGGGTAAAAATTATATGCGCCATATGACTGGATCGGTCTATGCCCTCTTCGACAAGCCGGTGAATATGCATCGCGGCACTACCATGGCCGGTATTATAACAGATGAGTCCAAGAATGACCCCAAGCGCGGTTTCGTCGGTGGCTACGAGATGGAGACGCTCTCGTTGGGGTTGCCGTTTATGTCTGCCTTCCTTGACCCAGGTGCTTGGGGGCGTGAGTTCACTACAGCGCTCGATAGCTATGACCATATGGCTGGTATGTGGTTGGTCGGTGAAGATATGCCGCAGGAAAAAAATGGCGTTACCCTCCATAAGACAGAAAAAGACCAGTATGGTTTGCCGGTTCCGAATGTCCATTTTGATGACCACGCGAACGACACGGCGATGCGCAACCACGCCTATAAGCAAGGTTCGGCCGTATACGATGCCGTTGGAGCAACTCGGACATTTCCTACACCACCATACCCGTCAACCCATAATCTCGGCACGAACCGAATGAGTGCCAGTGCTCGTGATGGCGTTGTCAATAAATGGGGGCAAACGCACGATATCAAAAATCTTTTCATCTCCGATGGCAGCCAATTCACTACTGGTGCTGCAGAAAATCCGACCTTGACCATCGTTGCACTAGCAATGCGTCAAGCTGACCGCATCGCTGGTGAATTGAGCAAGAAGAACCTCTGATTGGGTTGCTAGCGCCTGTCGGCGGACCACCCAGGAACGGCCCGGACGCATCGCGTTTGGGCCGTCCTTTTTTCAGACAGCAATAGCGGAGGTATTGCGACTTCCGTTGAACTTGGTCATAGTCTCCACGACTATTTTGCTCGTCATTATTGACTTAGAGCAAGGAAAATTGCTGCGAAAAACTCAAGATGGCATGGCCAAAAATCTCGATTTTCTATTCAGAATTGCAAGTCAAGGAATCCCATTTTAATTACGAAATTCTCCTGAATTAAATTGGTATTCGCACAACGGTTTTCGAGTTCTATGCGGTTTGTGTTGTCCTGTGTTATCTGGTGTTATTCTGTGTTGCCCCGTTCGTTTGCAAAAGCGTTTGCAAAACCAGACCCTAAAGCGTCGTCCATGCCGTTAGCGCCATATCCTGCGCAGCTGCCACGGCGTCGGCCACGGCCACTAGATGGAAGATGCCGACCCAGTAAGTTAGGATCTTTCCCAAGCCTGACCTGACTAGCGCAGACCGCTGAGCTTTGCGAGTATGGAACAGCGCCTAAAATCTGGAGAAGGTCAGATCTCGGCCGTTGATGGTACGAACGCCGGACAGTAATCAATGTCTGCTCTACGCCGCATAGCAGACTAATCTCAGAGGCTGTGTTTATGTCTGATTTTGACCCTTAACGGACATTGCTACTCAAGCCACTATTGGGTGCAGGAATGAATGTGAGCGACCTTTCGCCGAACTACAAAGCAATATTTTCTTCGTATACCAGAACGATACATCGCCAGATTCGGCCATGAGCCGAATTATGAGACTTCGATTTTGAACCTGTTAGAGGATTTCAAGCCGAGCCCAATCGCTGCGTACGCGCTTGTCACAGTTGCGGCATTTTTGTGGGCGGCCAGCATTGTCATCAGCAGGGGCGTGCATGAGGAAATTCCGCCGATCGGATTGGCTTTCTGGCGGTGGATCTTGGTGGCCTTGGTTCTGCTGCCTCTGGTGTGGCGCGACCTGCGCCGCAAATGGGCGATCATAGCTGCCCATAGAAACCTGATCATCCTGTTGGGGGTACTCCAGGTGGGAAGCTCCACGGTCCTGTTTGTCGCGGGCAATTTCACGACGGCGGTCAATGCGGCGCTGATCAGCGCCGCACAGCCCGCGCTGACCATCATACCCGCTTGGTTTCTAACCCGGGACCGGGCGGCGGCAAGTCAATGCCTTGGAATATTCGCCGCTTTGTTAGGCATCGTCGTCATGGTCACACAGGCGGATTTACAAATTCTCCTTTCGTTCGAATTGAACGTAGGCGACATATTAACGCTGGCAGCAGTTCTCGGATGGACGTTTTATGCCACGCTGCTTCATCGCCTGCCCGACGATCTGGGCCATACGACTTTGCTATTTCTCATCTGCCTGACGGGGGGACTGTCGCTGGTCCCATTCTACTCCTATGAAACGATAGCCTTGCGAACGGTGCCCTTTACCGGAACGGCGATTGCCGCGATCCTCTTCCTCGCCGTTTTTGTGTCGGCCGTGTCGGTCCTGTTCTGGAACTTGGCCATTAGGTCGGTTGGCCCGAATCGCGCCACGATTTTTCTCAATCTCATACCGGTCTTCGGTGTGGTTCTGGCCATCATTTTTTTAGGCGAGCACCTGTTCGCGTACCATGTAATCGGCGTCGCTTTCGTCGTCCTGGGGATCGTTCTGGTGATTTCCCACGCCCGCCGCGAATCCAAGAGGACGGCCAAGCCTTAAGGGGCCGGAGGCGGCGCGCTGGGGGTTAGCGCGGCGAATTAAGCAGACGCCTTGAGACATACTCCTGAATGTCCGTAAATGACCCATAACGGAGCTATCGCATTCTGACTTACTGGTTCTCTAAACGCCCTATTAAGCGGTATGAAAATGTTTTAGGTCGTTGTCTGACACGACCTGGAAACAAACCAGGTAATTTCATGAGCCAAGATGACCCCATACCCTACATGGAACGGATCAAGGCGTACTATCGGATCCTGGGCTATGGCGAACCCTATCGTTGGGCACATTTCGACGACGTGCCGTTTTCTCCGCTCGACAAACCACTGTCGGAATCAATGATCGGCATCGTCACGACCGCAGCGCCCTACCAGCCCGACAAGGGAGATCAGGGCCCAGGCGCACCTTATAACGGTTTGGCGAAGTTTTACTCCGTTTATTCGAGGACCACTTCGGTTGAATCCGACCTTCGGATTTCCCATGTCGCCTATGATCGGGTTCATACCTCGGCGGAGGATCAGGGAACCTACTTCCCGCTTCGTGCGCTGGAGGTTCTCGAGCAAGAGGGCAAGATCGGACGCGTCGCCCGCCGGTTTCATTGCTTGCCGACCAATCGTTCCCAGGAAACGACGATCGAGGTCGATTGCGTTGAACTGGTTTCGCGTTGTCGGAAGGACGGGATGGATGCGGCAATCCTGGTTCCCAACTATCCGGTGTCTGACGTCAGCACCCCTGGGACATATTGAGGGGTTTTCATAAGTGAGGATTTCTGCCTCATCTTCGTTCCCTTCGGTCACTACGATGAGCCAGAAACCCTCC
>CAZCVU010000367.1:0-3288 GCA_964501745.1 uncultured Flavobacteriales bacterium
GCGAAAGCCGCCGGGCAGTACATATCCATCTCTCCGAGCTGGATCCGCAGAACCGGCGAGAGCACCACGTCCGGATGGCGATAAATACCTTCGAACAACTGGTCAAACAGTTCGAGGGTCGAATCTTCACGATTGAGAACGCCGATATTGTCTTCGTTTGGCGGGACGCGCCGCTAGAGGAGCTTGGCGAACCTGTTCTCCAGCTGCGCTATCTCTTTACCGACGATCCGCTACTGCAGGCCACGGATGAAAGTGGTCGTGACAAGTTTAGCACCTGGTATGAACTGGAGGAGCAGTTCCCCGAGTTTCAGACCGTCGTTGAGACGCTCTATGCAGAAAGTCAAAACCGCGCCCAGCGGCGCACACAATCCTCTGGGCAGCCGGGAGATGAAGACGAAGCTCGCTCACCGCTGAAGCCAGAGGTGTTGGGCAAACTGGAGGCGCTTCTCAGCAGCGCCGATCTATCGAACGTCATGCGGCGTCAGTCCATTTGTGTCGTCGCGGGCGACCAGCCACCGAAACCCGTGTTTAACGAGTTGTTCATCTCAATTGGCGAACTTGCGAGCACGCTCGTGCCCGACGTCGACCTCGGCGCCAGCCGCTGGCTGTTCCAGCATCTTACTCAAACGTTGGACCGGCGCATGCTCCGGATGCTGTCCAGAGCCGATGACACGGCGCTCCAGTCCTCTTTCAGCGTAAACTTGAACGTCGCGACATTGCTGACGCCCGAGTTCCTCGATTTTGATTCGTCCCTGCGTGTTGGCAGCCGCGGCACGATTATCGTGGAACTGCAGCAGATCGACATATTTGCCGACCTTCAGTCCTACATCTTCGCCCGCGATTTTGTGCACGGCAAAGGCTACAGGGTCTGCCTCGACGGCATGACCGACCTCACCATGCAGTTCATCGATCGGGAGAAGTTGGGGCTCGACCTGATTAAACTCATCTGGACGCCAGATCTGAGCGAAGATGCCGCGGGAGCACGCCGCCAGGAGCTAAAGGAAATCATCGAGGCGGCTGGCACCTCGCGCGTGATCCTTTGCAGGTGCGATACACCTGGCGCGGTACGCCTCGGTCAGTCGCTTGGTATTTCCATGTTCCAAGGCCGCCACATTGACTCGGTTCTATACAACGAGTCGCGTCGCGGCTCTTAGCCACTCACAAGACCCGATGAGGTAGGCCGAATACCCTGAAACGGGCTATGGCCGCGGCGCGTGCTTACCAAGGATGCGCTGCAGCGTACGGCGATGCATCTTCAGACGGCGGGCCGTTTCAGACACATTGCGATCGCATTGCTCGAACACGCGCTGGATATGTTCCCACCTCACCCGGTCGGCCGACATTGGATCGTCGGGCGGAGGCGGTAGCGACCGGTTGGCTTCAAGAAGTGCGGCGGAAATTTCGTCGGCGTCCGCGGGTTTGGGCAGGTAGTCCACGGCGCCTGCCTTAACCGCCGCGACGGCGCTGGCGATATTGCCGTAGCCGGTCAGCATGACAACGCGAATATCTGGGCGCACACGCCGTAGCGCCTCAACGACTTCGAGACCATTACCGTCCTCGAGTCTTAGGTCGACGACAGCGTAGGCCGGTCGGCTCGCTGTTGCAGTTTCTACGCCCGTCGCCACGCTTTCCGCAGTGAGCACGTCAAAACCGCGCTGCTCCATTGCGCGCGCAAGCCGTCCGCGCAGCGGCGCATCGTCATCAACGATCAAAAGACTCCGGTTCAGCACACTTTGTGGTGTTTCGTCGTTCATTGCGGCTCGATCGTCACTCAGAGGTGGTGCAGACGTATAACACTATTTTCACCATTACCGCTTCCTATCAACGCTCGATGACGCGTCACGACATCGAATCCCGATCGCCGACGCACGGCCACGTGATGCTGACCTCGGCGCCACCGCGATTCGCGAAGACAAGCGACGCGCCTGTGCGTTCGAGCAGCGTAAGGGCGATGAATATACCGAGACCCATGTGACGGCTATCGCTTTCTCGACCGGAGACGTAAGGTTCGCCCAACGCGGTCAGAAGCGGGCTGGGAAACCCCGGTCCATCGTCGCTGATCACAATGCGGGCGCCAGCGGCATCCCAGGTCACCTCGATGTCGACACGCGTGCGAGCGAACTGAACGGCGTTCTGGATCAGATTGCCTACACCGTGCACCACGCCGGGCCCGCCCGGAACCGACGGTTCGTCACCGCTAGCTTCGTCGGCTCTGCGAAGTGCCAGCACGACTCGCTCGTCACGATGCGCCGCCGCCGCTGTTTCGGCCAGCGAAGTCAGCGTCAGGCGACTGACGTCGAGTTCGCCGTGCTGCAGGCCGGGGCGCTGCGTCAAACTCTTTAGGATCTCGCGACACCTGTCCGACTGGCCCAGTAACAGCGCGATATCTTCGGCAAGCGGGCTGTCGGCGGAGACTTCGAGAGACAGCTCCTTTGCGACGACGGCAATTGTGGCCAACGGCGAACCTAATTCGTGCGCCGCTGCGGCGGCAAGTCCGCCCAACGCCGATACGCGCTGCTCGCGGGCCAATGAGGCCTGCGTCTCCGCAAGCGCATTCGACATCCTGCGGGCCTCCTCGGCCACGGACCACACATAGATCGACACGAACACGGCTGCGACTGAGAGCGCGGTCCAGATACCGAGCAGATAGGCGAACGGCAAATCCAATGCACCCGGCTGCCACGGTAACGGCCAGTGTTGGAATGCGAGGAGCGTCACGCAAGCAAATACAAGCAGCAGCAAGACCACCGTCGTGCGGCGTGAAAGGATCGTCGCCGAGACCGTGACCGGCGCAAGAATTAATACCGCAAACGGGTTGGCAAGCCCGCCGGTGAGAAACAGCAAGACGGCCAGCTGAATGACGTCGAATCCCAATAACATTGCTGCATCGCGACTGCCAAGGCGCGTCCGGGGCGGGCGTCCAAGGGTGAGCAGCATGTTGGAAGCGGCGGACACTCCGATCACCGTCAGGCAGAGTGCAAGCGGTAACTCGTACTCCAAGCCGAATTTGACGACGACGATGGCCACGGTCTGACCGGCGATGGCGATCCAGCGAAGCAAGACCAGCGTGCGCAGCCGCAAGCGGCCGCCCTCGACAGGTGATTCGTCGGGCAATTGCAATACCGACACGGATCGACGGTCGGTCGAATTCACATCCAGATCCTGCTCCATGGCTGATAGGGCAGCACGCGCGCTCCGTGGGTGCAAGTCCCGCGCGTTGCCGACGTGTTCGCAATCGCGCCGATTAACGCAATTTACTATTCGGTATCCGTGCTCCCCGACTGGCTG
>CAZCVU010000368.1:0-668 GCA_964501745.1 uncultured Flavobacteriales bacterium
CGCGGGGGCCAACGGTCAACCATTCGAATGTGGTTATCGAAGCCGCCATCGACGGGCAAGGTGTGGCCGTGGCGCGCAGTGCAATTGCCGCGCCTGCGCTGGCAGACGGCCGCCTAGTCAGGCCGTTCGAGGTCTCCCTACCGCTCGCCGCGGCCTACTTCGTGGTCAGCTCGCAAGCCAACGCAAACCGACCGAAAGTCAAGATCTTCCGTGAATGGTTGCTGGCGGAGGCGGGCGGCGACGGGGTGAGTCGCTAACGGGGCGCGCCAAACAGAAAGTTCATTCGGCAGCCGACTTGGACGGCGAACCGACGATCGCGGCCAGCTGATCCTCGCTTAGGGTCTCCTCATCAAGCAATGCCGCAGCTCCTTCATCCAGTATGTCGCGGTGTTCGGTAAGGATCTCCTCGGTCTTCGCAAACGCCCTGTCAACGATTTCGCGGATCGCACAGTCGATTTCGCGGGCCGTCTCCTCACTGTAACGGCGCTCGGATACAAGCGTCTGCGTCGGTACGTCCAGGAATCCGCCGGCCTCGGTCTCGTACGCCACTTGGCCCAGCTTTTCATCCATACCGTAGCGGGTAACCATGTTGCGGGCGATATCAGTCGCCTTCGCCAGGTCGTCTGCCGCACCAGTCGACAGGTGACCAAACACAATGTGCTCCGCAG
>CAZCVU010000368.1:678-3285 GCA_964501745.1 uncultured Flavobacteriales bacterium
CCCGGCCGCCCAGCAGAACCGCCATCTTGTTTTCCAGTTCGTCCGCCGTCATCAAATAGCGATCCTCGGTCGGCCGCTGGATCGTGTACCCGAGTGATCCAATGCCCCGTGGAATGATCGACACCTTGTGAACTTTCTCGCTTACCGGCAGCGTCAACGCAACCAACGCATGCCCCATTTCGTGGTAGGCGACGACCTTGCGTTCAAAGCGATTGAGCAGGCGGTTTCGTTTCTCCAGACCAGCGACGATCCGTTCGATAGCGACGGTAAAGTCTTCCGCCGATACCGCGTCTGCGTCGCGGCGGGTCGCCAGCAGGGCCGCTTCGTTGATGAGGTTGGCCAGATCGGCACCCGAAAATCCGGGAGTCAGCGCCGCCAGTTTCTCCGGTTCGACATCCGATGCGAGCTTTGCCTTCTTGAGGTGCACATTCAGAATCTGGATGCGCCCCACCTTGTCCGGACGATCAACCAGAACCTGGCGATCGAATCGTCCCGCGCGAAGCAGGGCCGGATCAAGAATCTCCGGCCGGTTTGTGGCCGAGAGCAGAACCAGTCCCTGGCTTGGGTCGAAGCCGTCAAGCTCCGACAGCAACTGGTTGAGCGTCTGCTCCTTCTCATCGTGTCCACCCATGCCCGGGTAGGCGCCCCGCGCCCGGCCAAGTGCATCGAGCTCGTCGATGAAGATGATCGCCGGTGCCTGCGCACGTGCCTGTTCGAACAGGTCTCGCACGCGGGCCGCGCCGACGCCGACAAACATCTCAACGAACTCGGAGCCACTGATGGAGAAGAACGGTACGCCAGCCTCGCCTGCCACTGCCCGCGCCAGCAGGGTCTTGCCGCAGCCTGGGGGGCCCACCAGCAGGACCCCCTTGGGGATGTGCCCACCGAGTCGGCCGTGCGCTGCAGGGTTCTTCAAGAAGTCGACAATCTCAACAAGTTCGGCCTTTGCCTCGTCGACACCGGCAACGTCGCCAAATGTGACCCTCGTGTCGCTTTCGACGTAGACCTTGGCCTTACTCTTGCCAATCGACATCAGACCACCGCCTAGCCCCTGTCGATCGATCATCCCGCGTATCACGAACATCCAAAGGCCGAAGAACACCAGAATCGGCAGCACCCATGACAGAATGTCACGCAACAGGGTGCTCTCAACAGCGCCGGTGAATCTGACGCCGTATCGCTCCAAATCGTCGGTCAGGCGTGGCTCGACCAGGACCGAGACAATCTGGAGCGTGCCGTCTTCATCCGGCTGCGTCAGAACGCCCCGAATTCTGTTTTCCGTGATGGTGACCTCTTTGATCCGGCCATCCTGCAAATACTCACGGAACTCGCTGTAGGGAATCGGCTCGACCTGTCGGCTCTGGATCCACAGGTTTTGAACCAACAGAACCGCCAGCACCGCAGCAATGAAATACCAGGTATTGAATTGTGTTTTCTTATCCATGGATACATCCCCGGGTCGTCAGACGTCGTGCGGGCATTCACGAGCGCCGGCGCCGCATCGCAGATGATGCAATAGACTGCGAGGCTATCATGCGGCTGGCATGCAGCGAATTGCGCCGGATGCAACTCCTGACACGCGCTTGCGCTGCAGGATCGAGCCAGACCTCACGCAGGCGGTCGCTTCCTGTTACTCTCTTCCATATGGGGCGCCGGCCTGCACAACGCAAAACCCGGACGGGAATCAGCGCCTCTGAGGTTGCTCTTCCTCAGTTCCCCGAAGGATCTCGGACCTCACAAGCGAGGAAATCTATTCGATGCCCGAACTCCGGCGGTCACTGTCACTGCCACTTGTCGTGCTCTACGGGCTCGGCGTCACAATCGGCGCGGGTATTTATGTTCTGCTCGGCGCAACGGCCGGGCGGGCAGGGATTTATGCGCCAGTATCCTTCGTCCTCGCATCGGCCGTCATGGCCTTCAGTGCCGCTTCATTCGCCGAACTTTCGGCGAGGTTTCCCGTCAGCGCGGGCGAAGCGGCCTATGTCCGCGCAGGCCTCAGGTCTAGTTCGCTCTCCTTTGCCGTTGGACTTCTTGTGATCCTTTCCGGGGTCGTCTCGTCTGCGGCAATAACGGTCGGAAGTTCAGGATATCTTGCAGAATTCACCGACCTTTCCGGTACGGCGCTGGTCGTTATTGTCGTCCTGATGGTCGGCGCGATCGCGGCATGGGGTATTATGGAGTCCGTCATTTTTGCCAGTTTCTTCACAATCATCGAAGCGAGCGCCTTGATTGCGATCGTCGGTGCTGGAATTGGCAGCAATCCCGGCCTGATTCTCGAACTTCCGCGCTTATTTCCCCCAATCACGGATCTCGGCGCCTGGACCGCCGTTTCGGGCGCAGGACTACTCGCCTTCTTCGCTTTCGTCGGCTTCGAGGACATCGTGAACCTGGCAGAGGAGGTAAGGCGCCCCGAACGCACCATGCCCAGGGCGATTTTCCTGACACTCGCGATTACGACAATCATCTACTTCCTGATCGCTTCGGTCGCCGTCCTGTCCGTACCGATCGAGGAACTGGCCGCTTCGCAAGCCCCACTCAGCTTCGTCTTCGGTCATATTACCGGCGCGTCGCCGGTCGTTATTACTGCAATCGCCATCGTGGCAACAC